>NZ_JBFUBW010000026.1:0-118310 GCF_056405555.1 Variovorax sp. P1_G12
TCACCTTGGCGACCGACATCAAGGTGTACTTCTGCGACCCTCAGAACCCGTGGCAGCGCGGAACCAACGAGAATACGAATGGCCTGCTGAGGCAGTACCTTCCCAAGGGCATCGATGTCTCGACCTACTCACAAGCCAAGCTCAACGCGTTGGCGCGCAGGTTGAACGAGCGACCCAGGAAGACTCTCGACTTCCAAACACCGGCTGAGATGTTCAGTCAGATCGTTGCATCGATCGGTTGAATCTGCAACTGTTTGCTGTCCTTCGAATTTGGCTGCCGAACGACGGCGGTCGCCGAAACCCGACCTTGGCCCTTTTTCTTGACGAACGGCCGGTCTACTTTGGAACTTGACCTCGCCGACGTCGTTGAGGACGTTCGAGTTCGACGCCAGCCTCGGATCGCGGGCGGCAATGGACGACCAGCGCGACATCGGGCGTGAACGGCTGCTTCTGCATGTCGCCAACCAACGCTCCGGGCCCGAAGCGGAAGTACGCAGCGCTGAATTCGACGCCCTAAACCTGACCTTCGGAAACGCGCTACAGCTGCCCCGTTATCGGCTCGACCCTGGGTAACGAGTTCACGTAGGATGCGATCGACGTCGGATGCGAGTTCGTCCGCGCGCGGCGTGGGCTGAATCGAACGCCCATAGCGCAGTTCGTTTGATCTCGCCAGCAGGGCTGCGCGAGCAGATTAGCCGGACGCGGATTTCTCGTGCCGGTCCGCTGCACCGATCCCTCCATAGCGACGGGCAGGTCCGCCTCGACAATCGAGCCCTCAGTTCCGCGGGAATCGATCGCCTATTGCGTCACCGCGTCGGCCGGCGGCGGGGAGCCGGCCGTCGAAATGATGACTGCGCGGCCGTCCGGCGAGGTGTAGATGGTGCTGGAGTCGGTGCCCTCGCTTGACTTACCGCTGGGTGAGATTGCGGTTGACCTGTTTTCGGTCTCAGAATCTCCCGAGCTCCCCAATCGCGCCCGATCGAGAGCGAGGCCAGTTTCGCGCACGCACGCATCGCGCTGTGGGTAGGGCATCGTGCCATCGTTGCAGCGAGCGACACCGCAGGAGCCGCGGAAACGTTGCGCGCCGCCGCAAGCGCAATGTCGCACCGGGCATCGTCTATCGCATGGAGTACTTGCTGCGCATCGAGGCCGAAGGCCCAACTACCTGCGCGTCTCGCTGGGCGCCAGCTCTGGCCCGTTCGCGACCCGGGACTACCTCGCGTCGTCATCGAAGCGATTGCGATGGACGGCGATCGCTCCTTCGTCCATTGCCGCTACGCTCGAGCTTATGGACGAGGTCCTGCGCCGTCTGTCCGCTGAGGCACATAGCGCCATCGAGCGTCGGGCGGTGCGCCCTCGCGCGAAGTCATCTCGGCGCCGCCACCGAACCGGTGTAGAACACTTCGCAGCGTTCGCCAAAGAGCTCGCTGCCCTTTTGCAACAGTCCGCGCGCAGGCCCGGTGAGGGACGCGAGCAGACTCGGTTGCTCCACCAGCGGATTCTGGAACGTGCCGTTGATTCGCTGCCGCACCTTGGCGCAGCCCTTCGCGTCAATCAGCGCCATGGTTACGTTGTTGAACCGGCCGTTGACGAAGTCGATCCCTCCGCGCAAGGCGATGCGGTTCTCCTTCGTTACCATCGCCACATCCTGCGCGTGGGCCACGCCGCGCTCGACCTTCCAGTCGGACACGAGCGCGCGGATCTCGCTGCTGCCACCCGTTCCCTGAAGGATGTTCGCAAAGTCATACCCCTTGGTGACCACCAGGCCGAGAGGCCCGGCGAAGAAGAAGGCCCCCGCATCCACGAGGCTGAAGTTCTGGCTGGACTCAAACCGCGAAAGCTTTGCGTCCAGATCGCCGCCACTGAGCGTGAGGTTCTTGCCGCGCAGCGAGATCTGCCCCTTCATGGACTGCCGCATCTCCTTCCCAGTTCCCTGCATCGACAGGTTCGCGGAGAAGTCCATCCGGCCTGCTGCGACCTTCTGTCGCGCCATGGTCTTCAAGAACTCCTCGATGGGGAACTGCGGGAGGGAGTACTGGATGCGGTATTGCGGGACGGCGCCCGAAACGTCCACCTGTAGACTCCCCGATCCCTGCGTGCCAAAGATCCACGCCGTGAGCGGGCTCAGATCGAAGACCCCGTCCTTCGCGACGGCCGAGAACTTCAGATCCGACACTGTGAGGCCCTCGTTGCGGAGCTCCCCGCAAGCGAGTTCTGCGGTGAATGAAAGGTCCTTGATGAGGTTCGAGACCTGCCCGCCCGAAAGCCGCAGGCGATGCATGTCCAGGCGGCAATCCGCAGCCTCGAACCCTCCCCCGGATCCTTGGTCCACGTAGACGAGCGTCCCGTGCGAAAGGGAAACGTTCGGCCAGTCCAGTGGAGGCAGCGTTGCTGCGGCGGCCTCCGGCTGCTCGAAGTTGAAGCGGCCATCGCGGTCCTTCTCGATGGAGACCGTGGCGTGTTGCAGCGTGATCCTCTCGACCTGCACCTCGTTCTTGAGTAGGGGCAGCAGGCCGACCTCGATCCTGGCCTGCTTCGCGTATGCGAGGTCCCTCCCCATGTTGCGAATGTGCACATCCTCGAGCGTGACGAGCATGCCGGGGAAGAAGCTGATTCCCCGCCGTCCGCCGACGCTGACCTCCACCCCCAAGGCGCGCGAAGCCGCCCCCTCCAAGCGCGCCTTGCCGACGTTGCCGTCCACAAGGAAAAACAGCGCCCCCGCGACAAGGACGAGAAGACCCGCCACCCCGATGGCGACGGAGAGGAGGGTTCTGGTTGATCGTGCCATCGGCTCAGCTGTCACCGAGGTCGGTGTTCGCTATCAGACAAACTCGCGCGCGCCGATGGGACGAGAGTGTTGGTGCCGCGAGTCCAAGGCGACGTCGAAGGCAAAGGAGAACGGGACGAAAAGCCACCAAACCTCACGAACGCGGCGTCCCAATACGAACTGCGTCATGGGGTGGGGGGGGCGTGGCCGGCGGTGTAGCTGGTGCCCCAGTGGCCGCAACGATGATGGCGCGAAGGGACCGAGGGACGCACGGCGATCTCATTCTTGACCGCCTTCACACCGTTGACCTTGCACGCGAAGCTCTCGGCCATGCTCTTTTCCGTTGCGTTCCTGGCGAAGTCAGACCGCATGATGGTGCCATTGAGCGTCTCGACCCGCATGCTGGACGCGTCGATGTCCATGCTGTCGACGAAGATACAGGCCATAGCGGTATCGCTTCGGATCTGTCTTGACTGTACGGTGGCGCACAGACAACGCCCATGGCTCGCTCCATGCTACCAAATGACAGTCATCCGGCGCTGGTACGGTAGCGCACAGACGGCGGCCCGGGCCTGACTAGGATTGCGGACAGGGACATCGTGACCACGTCCGAAATCATCGGACGTCGGTGCGCCGTTCTGCCGTGGACCTTGTGATGCAACTTAGCCTGCTCGATCTGCCCTGGTGGGGTCTTGTGCTGGTCACGCTGGGCTTGACCCACGTCACCATCGCTGCGGTCACCATTTTCCTGCATCGCCATCAGGCTCATCGCGCGCTGGAACTGCATCCCATCGCCAGCCACTTCTTCCGTTTCTGGCTGTGGCTCACCACCGGGATGGTGACCAAGGAATGGGCGGCGATTCATCGCAAGCACCACGCCAACTGCGAAACGTCCGAAGACCCCCACAGCCCGCAGATCCATGGCATCAGGAAAGTGCTGTTCGAGGGCACCGAGCTCTATCGTCTGGAATCCAGGAACGCCGAAACGCTCGAAAGGTACGGCCGTGGCACCCCCAACGACTGGATCGAGCGCAACCTGTACGCGAGACACACCCGGCTCGGGATTGGGGTCGTGCTGATGATCGACGTCACCCTGTTCGGCCCGATCGGGCTCAGCATGTGGGCGGTGCAGATGCTGTGGATCCCGTTCTTCGCCGCCGGCGTCATCAACGGCGTCGGTCACTACTGGGGCTATCGCAATTTCGCGCCGAACGACAGCTCCAGCAATGTCGTGCCGTGGGGCATCCTGATCGGCGGCGAAGAGCTCCACAACAACCACCATGCCTATGTCACCTCCGCCAGGCTGTCCAGCAAGTGGTGGGAGTTCGACATCGGCTGGATGTACATCCGCATCCTGGAAATGATCCACTTGGCCAGGGTGCGCAAGGTGGCGCCAAGGATTCGCTACAACGCATCCAAGACTCGCTGCGACATGGGTACCCTGCAGGCCGTCATCACCCACAGGTACGACGTGCTGGCCAAGTTCGCCAGATTCTTGCGCCCGATCGCCGTGGAGGAACTCCTCCGCCTGCGGGCGAGCACGATCCCGAGTTCGACCGACTCCAGAGCGCTGGATTCGGTCAAGTACTTGCTGCAAAGGGACGCGAGGGGACTGCCGGAGAAGGAGCGCGCCGCCCTGGAACAGACTCTGCATTCGAGCGCGGTGCTGAGCACTATCTACTCGATGCGGCAAGAACTCATTGACCTGTGGAGCCGATCCGCCGCCTCGAAGGAGCAGTTGGTGAAACTGTTGGAAGACTGGTGCCGGCGCGCTGAGCAAAGCGGCGTTGGTGCTCTGCGCGAATTCTCTCGAGTACTGCGCCGCTACGACTCACTGACAGGAGAAATGAAATGACATTGGGAACAATTCTGCTGATCATCGTGGTTCTGCTGCTCCTCGGCGCGATTCCAAGCTGGCCCCACAGTCGGGGTTGGGGCTACGGCCCCAGCGGGGGTATCGGGCTGGTGCTGCTGATCCTGGTCGTTCTGTTGTTGATGGGAAAGATCTAGCCCTCATCTAGCCCTCGCGCCGAGTTGATCGATACCTCCAGGCGCCGATGCCGTCGCCAGGAGACTGAGTATGGAACAACAAGCCGGTAGCTTACCGACCGCCCCACGTCACCGCACTAGCGGCCCCTCGACAGCCTACGCTGCGTCGAGGCCTCCTGGGCTTTCTTATACGCCGCAGCATCTATGTTTTACAGACCGTCCCCGCTCGATTTGTCTGCCTTGATGAACACGCGCAGGTAGTACGGCACATTCCGCGCACCCCCGAGTTTTTCTTCGAGCACCTAGGAGAGCAGCCATGAAAATTGCTCAGGTCGCACCGCTCTACGAAGCGGTGCCGCCCTACCTGTACGGGGGGACCGAAAGGGTGGTCGCTCACCTGACCGACGCGCTTGTGGACCAAGGCCATCAAGTCACCCTATTCGCGTCCGGCGAGGCGCGAACGCGAGCCACGCTCGTGGCGACGCGCAGGCAGGCGATCCGGCTGGACCCCGCCGTGCTCAAATCCGACCTCGCGAGCCACCTGTCGATGCTGGATGAGGTACGGCGCATGGCCGACGAGTTCGACGTTCTGCATTTCCACATCGACATGTTGCACTTTCCCTTGTTCGAGGATCTCGCCGGGCGTACTTTGACGACACTGCACGGCCGGCTCGACATCGCCGACCTGCCCGATACCTACCGCCGATGGAAGAAGTATCCGCTCGTGTCTATTTCGGACAACCAACGCAAGCCGCTGCCCGATGGCAACTGGTACGCGACCGTGCACCACGGCATAGCCGCAGACAGCTGTCGGTTCAGCGATTCGGCGCGCGGCGACTACCTGGCTTTCCTCGGTCGCATTTCGCCTGAGAAGCGGCCGGACCGCGCCATCGAGATCGCGAAGCTGTCGGGCGTTCCGCTCCGCATCGCCGCGAAAGTCGACAACGTCGATCGCGACTACTTCGAGCGTGAGATTCGCCCGCTGCTTGACCACCCTTTGGTCGAATTTCTCGGGGAGATCGGCGATGAGCACAAGAGCCAGTTCCTCGGCGACGCGCGCGCGCTGCTATTCCCGATCGATTGGCCCGAACCGTTCGGCCTGGTGATGATCGAGGCGATGGCTTGCGGCACGCCGGTGATTGCCTGGCGCCGTGGATCGGTGCCCGAGATCGTCGACCCCGGCGTGACGGGTTACATCGTGGACGACGTCGCGCAAGCGGCCGAGGCCGTCGAAGCCGTGCGGCGTCTGCCGCGCGCGCGGGTACGTGCCGTATTCGAAGAGCGCTTCACGGCGCAGGCAATGGCGCAGCACTACGCGCAACTCTACTGGCAGCTCGCGCGCGACAGCCGAGCCGCGCTGCTCGAAGGCGAGGCGGCATGAAGAGACCTGGACCTGAAGGAGCGGTGCCTTGATCGCGGCAACAGAAAAATCCACGGTGACGCAGGAAGATGCATGGCCCGCCCCGCCTGCGCGCTCCGGGCAGCGGCTTTTCGTCTTGAAGGAAGGCGACACCTTCCTGGTCGCCGATGCGTTTGGCGATGTCACCGGCGAGGGTGACGGCCTCTTCCACAACGATACCCGCCTCTTGTCGACTTTCCGCCTGCTGATGGACGGGCTCCAGCCGGCGCTCCTTTCGAGCGCGGTGAGCCAGGACAACGCCTTCTTCACGGCCAACATGACCAACCGCCCGTTGCCGCCGCTGGGTGAAACCTCGATGGCCGAAGGCGTGATTCATCTGGAACGGCGGCGTTTTCTGTGGAACGCCTGCGTGTACGAACGCATTTCACTTGCCAACTACAGCGACGCCGCGGCGCGTGTGCCGATCCAACTGCTTTACGCAGCCGACTTCCGGGACATGTTCGAGGTGCGAGGCCAGAGCCGGCCCAAGCGCGGCGATCTCGCCGACGCGCAAGTCGACGACCGCGGCGTCGCGTTGCGCTATCAGGGTCTCGACGCCGTGTGGCGCAGCGCCGTGGTGTCGTTCTCGGAGGTGCCGCAACGCTTGACCGAAGGCCACGCGGAATTCGAGGTGTTTCTAGCCGGACGCGCACGCTGGACGTTGTATGTCGAGGTCGGGACCGCGCAGACCCTGCCGTCGCGCCAGAGCTACCGTGATGCCGCGGCGCAGGCACGCTGCATCCTGCGGCTGCACCGCCGCCGTGGTGCGCGGCTGCGTGTATCGAATCGGTTGTTCCAGGCATGGATCGACAAGTCCGAGGCCGACCTCGCGTTGCTGACCACCGAATTGCCCACCGGCCCGTATCCCTACGCCGGCATTCCATGGTTTGCGACGCCCTTCGGCCGCGATGCGGTGATCACGGCGATGCAGACGCTCTGGATCGATCCGGCCCTTGCGCGTGGGGTGCTTTCTTTCCTGGCGGCTCACCAGGCGCTCGAGACGTCGACCTTCCGGGACGCCGAGCCGGGCAAGATCATGCACGAGACGCGCAAGGGCGAAATGGCGGCGGTCAACGAATTGCCCTTCGGCCAGTACTACGGCGGCGTCGACACCACCCCGTTGTTCGTAATGCTGGCCGCAGCCTACGCCCAGCGCACCGCAGACTCCGCATTCATCAACGGCATATGGAGCGCGCTGGTGGCGGCAATGACGTGGATCGAGGGCAACGTGGCACGCCATGGCGGCTTCCTAAGCTACGCACGCGGAGAGGCCACCGGGCTCGCCAACCAGGGCTGGAAGGACAGCCACGACTCCGTGTTCCACGAAGACGGCAGCTCGCCGGTTGGACCGATCGCCTTGGTGGAGGTACAGGGCTACACGTATGCAGCATTGCGCGGTATGGCGTCGCTGGCAACCGGCCGCGGCGATGACCTTGCTTCTGCACGGTGGAGCGAGTCTGCGTCGTCCCTGGCGGCCCGGGTGGAGCAAGCCTTCTGGCAGGACGATCTCCAGTTCTATGCGATCGCGCTTGACGGTAAGGGCAGCCCATGCCGCGTGCGCGCTTCCAACGCCGGCCACCTTTTGTTCAGCGGCCTCCCCTCGCCCGAACGTGGCCGCATCGTGGCTCGGCATCTTCTTTCGGGCGCTTTTGATTCCGGATGGGGCGTGCGCACGCTGCCTTCAAACATGGCGCGCTTCAACCCGATGTCCTATCACAACGGCTCTGTCTGGCCGCACGACGTGGCACTTTGCGCCGCGGGGGTGGCGCGGTATGGCGACCGCGATGGCGCCGTCCATCTGCTGAACAACCTTTTCGAGGCCGCCGCGTTCTTCGGGCTGCGCCTGCCCGAATTGTTTTGCGGATTCAAGCGTTCGCCAGGCGAATCGCCCACCGCCTACCCGGTAGCCTGTCTTCCGCAGGCCTGGGCTGCTGGATCGGTGTTCATGCTGCTGCAGGCGTGCCTGGGGGTGGAAATCGACGCACAGGCAGACGACATGCTCATCAACAGACCTCGGTTGCCCGTCGGCATCGATTCACTGAACATCGGCAACGTTTCCGTGGGCGCAAGCCGATTCGATTTGGCGTTCCGGCGGGTGGAGGGCGGCGTGGTGGCCTTCGTCGAGCCGGAAGGCGGCGCGTCACCCACGCGCGTCGAAGTGCGCCTCTAACGGCCGCCGGCCACGCGCGTTGTCTTCGCGGCCCTGCAGGCCTGTTGCGCCTCCGTGGCACGCTTATGTGCCGCTTGTTCGGCCTGGAGCCCGCCGCTTCGCCCGGACTGCGCACGCGGTCGACACCCTTGTCGGCGACGCGTGGCCTTGCGCAAGGCAGCGCGTGGCAGATAAGCCGGACGACCGCTGGCTGCACTGACGACTCGCAGCGGCAGGGTCACTATGCTCCGGATTCGGTTTCCCGGATGGCCTCGTGCCTGCGTCAAAGGAATTGGGGACAGTCCCGGCATCGAGGACCCTCCCAAGACGGGAGGGCGCCGAAGCAACCTCTACCAGCGCCGGATGACTGTCGATTTGCAGCATGAGCCGATGCAAGATTCTTGTCTGTGCGCCACCGCACGGCTCGTTTGTGCGATAGCGGACATGGTTTTCGGTTCAAGTGCCTATACTGGCGAGACGGGGTACGCACGAGCATGCCCCAGGTCATCCTCAAAGCCAATATGCGGAGGAAGCGATGGCCCTTCAGCCCGAACCGAGAGGAAACCGCCTGCTCGGCGCATTGCCCGATGCCGAATGGCAGCGCTGGCTGCCTCAGCTGGAGGCGGTCGAGATGCCGCTGGGCCAGGTGCTGTATGAGTCGGGCACCACGTTGAGCCACGTGTACTTTCCGACAACCGCCATCGTCTCCTTGTTGTACGTCATGGAGAACGGAGCTTCGGCGGAGATCGCCGTGGTCGGCAACGAAGGCATCGTTGGCATCTCGCTGTTCATGGGCGGAGAGTCCACCCCCAGCCGTGCGGTCGTGCAAAGCGCCGGCCATGGCTTCCGGCTCAAGGCACAGGTGATCAAGGAGGAGTTCAACCGGGCACCCGTCCTTCACCTGCTTTTGCGCTACACCCAGGCGTTGATCACGCAGATGGCGCAAACGGCGGTCTGCAACCGGCACCACTCGCTGGATCAGCAACTGTGCCGCTGGCTGCTGCTGAGCCTGGACCGGCTGCAGGGGAATGAACTCGTGATGACGCAGGAACTGATCGCCAACATGCTCGGTGTACGCCGCGAAGGCGTCACCGAAGGGGCACTCAAGCTTCAGAAGGTCGGTCTGATCAGCTATGCGCGTGGCCACATCTCCGTGTTGGATCGGCAAGGGCTGGAGCGGCGCTCCTGCGAGTGCTATGCAGTGGTCAAGAAGGAGTACGACAGGCTCCTTCCGCGCAAGACCGCCATCTAGACGGGGAAAGCGGCATGGGTCGCGCATCGGGCGCGATGTGCGTTGCCGTACAGACAGCGCCTCGGCGCTGCCTTACAAAAGGGCGTAAGGATTTCATGCCAAAGCCCGACCTTCGCCAGGGTGGCCCTCTTTCCATCGACGCCTTCGCGGGTTTCGCCGGCATGTTGAGGATGCGGTTCCAGAGCGACCAGCCTGTGGTGGTATGCAGGCTCTGTCGCACCGTCAATCGCGACGAGGCCAAATTCTGCGCTGGTTGTGGCGGCAAGCTCCCGGCGTTCTACGCGGCCGCCTCGGAGTCGACTCCTGATCGATCGGTCCGGGAATCAAAGTGGACGGAACACTCGGGGAATTGGACGGCGTTTCCGAGCCCACGCGACGGCAACACCGACGACTGCCCGGATCGAGGCCTTCGTGCGAAGAGGAATAACGCAGCGGCACAGTTGGTTCGGCGAGCGGAGCAATGGATTCGCCACGCCGATGCCGGCGAATTGCTGCACGTCCTCCTGGTCGGCGGGCTGAGCGCCACCATCGCGGAAGACAACGGCCACTTCCGCAGCGACGTCGACCTGAGCGAGCGTCGAGATGCGCTCTCGGGGTTGGGAATCATCTGGGCGGATCTTCCTGCAGATGAAACCCTGTCGATCTTCGCCCAGGTCTGGGGTGCCTCGGCGCCGCCTGCGTGCGACGACGCGCGGGCGGCATGGTTCGCGGCCGACATCAACGCGCAGGAAGGCGCCAGGCAATGGCTGCGAGCGGAAGTCGCAGAGAACATCGCTCTCTTCGACGCGTGCGTGTCGGAATGGTGTCTACTGCGCACGGCACAGGAGCAGATGAGGACGCCCCAGTCGGCGTAGGCGTTTTGGACTCCGACCCGACGAACAGGAGGCGGAGACATGCATCGACCGGAAGAAATCGCAACCAAGCTGCTGGGTTCGCGCTACGACGCCCTCGACGAGCGAACGAAGCGCATCGCGCGACACGTCGCCGAGCGAACGCATGTTTCGCGCAATGTCGCGCAAGATGCTGATGCCGGACAGTCATTCGGCCAACGCGCGGCAGACGCGGTCGCTTCCTTCGGCGGCTCCTGGACCTTCGTCGGGCTCTTCGGCGCGACCATGCTGCTGTGGGTCGCGCTCAATGCCTTGCTCCTGGCAACCCGCGGCACGACCTTCGACCCCTACCCGTTCATCTTGCTCAACCTGTTTCTTTCGATGCTGGCGGCGGTGCAGGCGCCAATCATCCTGATGTCGCAGAACCGGCAATCCGAAAAGGACCGGATCCATGCAGAGCACGACTACGAAGTCAACCTCAAGGCCGAACTGGAGATCATGCTGCTGCACGACAAGATCGATCAATTGCGCGAGCGGCAGTGGGAAGAGTTGCTGGAGATCCAGAAGCAGCAACTCGCGCTATTGACGGGGTTGATCGAGAAGAAGACGCTGCCGCCGTAGCTTGCGACAAGCCTTAGCGGGAACCTGTCGGGTTCACCATCTTCGAAGCGTCCGCCACCTGCTGAGACATCTGGGCCTGTGCTTCAGCGGCCATCCCCATGAGGGCTTCGGCGTGTTCTCGCGCGAAGGTCGAATAGTTTTCCGTGAGACTTCGGATCAGGTCGGCCTGAGCCTCGGACGCGGGCGCACCTCCAAAAGTCTTCTGTGCCAGCTCGAGGTACTTCTGTACGCTGGTGTTGACCAGGTCGACCATTTCCTGCGACTGCGAAAAGCGCGTGATGAGTTCCGCATTCGCGGTGGAAAGATTGACGAAGGGTTTGGTGAAGTTTTGCATCGGGGCCTTTCTTCGGCTGGTGCCGTTCAAACATCATTTATAGAACGCTGTCGCTTTCAAGTCTGTGCGCTGGCAGACAGTCGCACCGGACATTTGCGCGCAAAGTGGCTCGTACCACTCACACGGAGCATCTCTTGGCCGCGATCGAGAACCACCTCATCGAACTGCTCCCGCGCAATGACCGCCGGCGGCTGCTGGACGTCTGCGAACCGATCCATCTGATCCTGGCCGAAGTGATCCACGAGCCGGGCGCTGCAACCCTTCACGTCTACTTTCCCGTCGACGGCTTCATCTCGCTGGTTGCGGAGATCGACGAGCATCCCGGACTGGAAGTGGGCATGGTGGGTCGCGAAGGGATGTTGGGCTCGAACCTCGCCCTCGGCGTGGAGATCGCGCCCTTGCGCGCGCTGGTGCAAGGCGCCGGCGCGGCCTGGCGCATCACTGCTGCCGACTTCCAGCGCGAACTGGCACGCAACGCGCCACTGCAGCGAGTGCTGGATCGCTACATCCAGGTCTCGATGTCGCAGCTGGCCGCGTCGGCTGCCTGTCTGCGTTTTCACCAGATCGGCCCGCGCCTCGCGCGTTGGCTCCTGATGAGCCAGGACCGCGCCCATGCCGACAGTTTCCACGTCACGCATGAGTTTCTCGCCTACATGCTGGGCGTGCGCCGTGTCGGCATCACCGAGGCCGCCGGTTCGTTGCAGCGCAGTGGGTTGATCGAGTACAACCGCGGAACCCTCAACGTGCTCGATCGTCCAGGACTCGAAGCAACGGCGTGCGCCTGCTATGCCGCGGACAGGAAAAGCTACGCGGGATTGCTTTGAACCGATGCGGGGCATCCGGCGGCCGATGCTTGTGTCTGTGCGCTGCCGTACGGACGAGTGGCGGTGCCCGGCGTAGAAGGGAACATCGGGCTCAGCCCCTGTTCAAGCAAGGCACCATGGAACACGACCACGACTCAACACGCTCCTCCTATCAAGGCTGGGAGATACGCAGCCACCTCACAAGCGTTGCCTACGACGGCACCGTGGCCGCCGGGGCAGTGCTGTACTTCGACGAGGTATGCCAGTGCCACATCATCTCGTGCAGGCAATTTGCCAACGGCGGCGATGCCATCCATGCCATTGAAACCAAGGCGTCAATCTGGATCGACGACCGCGGAAACCATCCAAGGACCTCGTATGTCGAACACTCCCTTCTTTCATGAGGCCTCGGGCGCCGTGCATTTCTGGGTGGCCATCGATGACAAATACGTTGGTGCGAGCATCGGCAAGGAAACGTTGCACTACTGCTATCGTTCGACCGCCATTGACGACGAGCCGCTGGCGACCTACCACCTTCACGCGCAGGAACTCAATGCAGCTGTGCGCAGGCGCGTATCGGGCGGCTCCATCGAACCGGTGATGCTGCGCGACTACGACCTGCACGAGGCAGTGGGAAAAGGCATCGAATAGGCCCGCGGGGCGCAATCCCGGCGCCTACAGCAGGCTTCGCAGCTTCACGAAGGCCAGAGGCCTTCCAGCCGAGTAGCCTCTCCTTGTATCGCTGCATCAGACAGCAACTCCTGAATTCGTTCATCGGCATAGCCAAACTAGCGCAAGATCTCCACTGTGTTCTCTCCGAGCCTCGGCGCATGGTGCCGCCGCTCGGGCACCGAGTGCGACCACTCGGTCGGGTTGGCGGTATCGAGGATCTCGCCCTCGCTCGGGTGCGTCACGGGCTGGAGGTAGCCGGTCTCCTCAAGGTGAGGGTCCGCAAGAATATCTTCGATGCTGTACATTCGCGCGGCCGGGATGTCGGCGCGCTCCAGCAGCGCAAGCCACTCCGAGGTGCTCCGCGTGCGGAAGATTTCGCCGAGAAAGCCATAGACGTGATCGATGTTTTCGAGGCGCTTGCCTGGCTGCCGAAGCGTGCGTCCTGCGCGAAGACCTCGGGCTGGCCGATGGCCTCGAAGAAGCTGCGCCAGTGCTTGTCGTTGTAGACCAGCACGCAGATGTGGCCGTCGCTGGTCTCATAGGGCCGCCGGTCGCGCGCGAGGCTTGCGAGGTCAAGCTCTGCGCGCTGTCGGTGGGGTCATCCCGCGAAGGATTACAGTGATCGGCTCGTCGCGCGGTTCGCTCTGGCCATCGACGTGGCCGCGCCGGAGTGCCGCTGATGCTGGTCATTTTCTGGCCCCTGATGTGAATGTGTCTGATGGACCCGTTCGCATTGCCCGACCTGCCGGAAGACGACGAATGAAGGCCTTCTTCGCCGCCTTCGACATGCTGCCCGGGGCGCTGTGGGCGCTGCTGCTGACCGGCGCGCTGGCCAGTCAAGGAAGTGCAATGGAGCAAGGCTCCAGTTGAAGCCGCCGAGGCCCGCGCGGACCTCTCCGACTACATGGCGACGGCTGCCGAGAGTGCGCGGCTGGCCGATCGCGCGGAGCGCCATGAAGAGGCGCGGCGCACCGCTGAACAAGGGAAAGGCTCTCAATGAAGCTGCAAAAGAAACGCTCACTGCCCAACCGAACTTTGCTATTGCTCGCGTTACTGATGAGCGGCTGCGCGTGCAAATTGCCCAATTCCGCGCCGCCGCCGATCGAGCGCCCTGAGCCTCCGCTCTCGAATCAAGCGCGGCAACCGGCGATCCCATTGGAGTGCTTGCCGCCCTGCTCGGCCGCGCTGACAAGAGAGCGGGAATCCTGGCTGCCTACGCTGACGCTTCCCGAATAGGTGGAAAGCTCTGTGAGCGCACCATCGGACGAGCGCGAACAGCCGGGACTCGCATGCTCGTCTGGCCGAACGACTCGGCCGAGCCGTGGTGTGAGCGGTCCTGACACATCGCCATCACACGGCGGCGGACGCCGGCCAGGTCGATGGGAGTGGGGGTTTTAGCGGAAAAAATCTGGTCAATGAAATCAACGTCCTCCAGTGAAAACGCCCTCAGAGACTCCTCTAAAAACCCCGGTATTCCCCGTCAATCTCCCCGGGAAATCTCCCCGAGACTGCCTGAAGTCTAAGCAGCGTCTCGCAGGCGTTGACGTGCATGTGTCACCCCCTCTTGTCCATAAGGACCCAGCCTGCAGCCTTATCCAACTCGAACATAACGTCGTAGCCCTCCAGCTTCTTGGTCTCAACCCTGTCGGGTCGGGTCCATCCGATGTCGTAGCCGGCCTTCTTCGCCTCGTTCTCGAACCCCGACGACTGCGGCCATGTGATCTCAACTAGCTTGTCTTCATCCTTCCAGGCGAAGTGTTCTTTGATGTCCTTGGCCACGTCGTAAATGAACCCAAGCGCGTCGATCATGGTGCGTTCCTCGTTGCTGTGGACTAGAGCAGGCCGGCCTGCGGCGCGTGCTGCAGCGGCTCAGGCGTGGCCACCAGCAGCTCGGCGGGGTACTTCTGCATGAACGCCATCGATTCGTCGGCGGGCGCCGCCAGCCACAAGTCGTATATCGCCTCCGGCAGGATCACGACCATGCGCTTGTCCTTGCCGGCGCGGTGAAAGTTCTTCATCAGCGCGTGCGTGGTCGCGTCGATCGTGAGGATCGTGAAGCTGAAAACGACCTCGCCGGTGCCGGCGTCGACCCACCGGTCCCACAAGCCCGCCAGGCCCATCGGATCCCCGTCAACGCGCTCGATGCGGGTCTCGATCGCCTTCCCCGTTCGCCAGTCGGGCTCGTAGATACAGTCGGCCGGGATCACGCAGTGCTGGCGCCGCCAGGGGATTGCGTAGGAGAGCTCCTCCGCCGCTGTTTCCGACCTGGCCTTCAGCGTGTCGCGCTTGATATCGCGCTTGCGCGTGCGCGCAGGCAGCAGCCCGAACTCCCCAATGAGGCACTCGCGCTCAAGGCCTCCGGCTTTGTCGGGGCCTGCCGGATTGATGACGAACGGAGCTTGGTTGTGCTTGTAGATGTGGCCGCCGTTCGGTGCCACCCAATTCGGCGGCAGGATGACGTCGAACTTCCTCTGGAGACGTTCGCGCGCCTTAATCGTCTGGTAGTGGTTCCACATCCTCAGATGCTATCGGCTTCAGCCACTCGACGGAAGCCCGGGCTGGGGCCATGGCTCGCAGGCGATCGTCGCGCCACAGGTCGGCAGCTACCTCGTCGAGCAAACCACCGACTGGCGGGCGTTAGCGTGGTTCGACGGGTCGGGCGCCGCATCATGGGTATTCTCCGGTCTGACTTACCGCCCGGAATGTGCTGGCGCCTGTGTCGGGGCCTGCTTGCGACCGACCCACCGACAGCACTGCACCATGACATCGTGTCGCCGCCACACTGAACGTCACCGCACTGACCGCATCGGCTGGCTGCGCGCCGCCGTGCTGGGCGCCAACGATGGCATCGTCTCGACCGCCAGTCTCGTAATCGGCGTCGCGGTTGCCGGTCCGAGCCACGGCAACATTCTGGTGACCGGCGTCGCGGGGCTGGTGGCCGGGGCCATGTCGACCGGGCGATCCATTTTGGAGTGCTCGGCGCGGGCGGCGCTCTTCGCCCTCGCACTGGACAGGCTCGAATCGATGATCTTGCGCAGCGCGGTGATGCGCTCCTGGTCGGGGTGGCCCGTCAGCGCGCTCTTGTCGTGGCGGATCATCTCCGCGGCCTAGTGGAAGACGTCCTGGCCGAAGCCGATGGAGCGATGGCGCACGCCGATCAGGTTGCCGCTGAAGTTGATCCCGCTTGTTCCAGCGGCCCTGTTGCTTGGTGTCGCGCTTGTCCTGGCGGCACTGGGCATCCTCATAGCTGACCGTCGTGAACGACTCCTGATGGCCGCGAGCACCAGTTCGCGGCCGTCACTGGTAGCTGACCTTCGGCGTGAAATCGCCCGATTGGCCAAGGACTGCTATCGGCGAATTTGGCGAACAGGCAGTTCCGGCCAGTTCCCGCCATTCGTGGCCGACAGCTTTGGTGCTCAAGCAAACGCGTCGATGAGGGCCCGCGCGCCGGGGAGTGCGCCGTTTTACTTCCGCCAGACCAGAGTGAAGTTGTTTGCCGGCATTGGTACGGCCTCCTCCAGCACAAGGCCTTCATTGCCCGCCACTTCCGCCACTTTGTCGATGTCGCGCACGCCCCAGAGCGGATTCCTTGCGCGCAGTCTCGCATCGAACGCTTCATTGCTCCGCGACGTATGCGCGCCGACGCGCATGTACGGGCCGTAGGTCACAAGCACGCCACCGGCGGGCAGGATCCTGCCGGCGCCCGCCACCAACGCGAGCGTGGCCTCCCACGGGGAGATGTGAATCACGTTGATGCACACGACCGCGTCGGCCGCGGATACGGGCCAGGGATGCTTCGTGACATCGATGGCGAGGGGCGGCTTTACGTTCGACAGGTTGCCTTCGGCCACCCACGCCTCGATGGAAGCATGGCGCTCCACGTCCATCTCGCTGGGCTGGAAAGTGAGGGCGGGCAAAGCCCTGGCGAAGTGCGCCACGTGCTGCCCGGTGCCGCTGCCGATCTCGAGCACGAGGCCGCGTGGCGGCAATACGCGCGCAAGTACCTCGAGGATCGGCTGCTTATTGCGTTCGGGGGAGGGGGCGGTCTCGCGTGAGTCCATGCAGCGATGGTAAGCCTCAAGTCGTGCTCGGCGCCTCAACCGCTCCGTCTGCTGCCTGCCGATGTGTGCCCTCCGCTGCGGGACTTCCTTCAGGTCCCTGTGGGCGGGCTCGGCCGGCAGCTTTGCGGCAACGAGATCAGGAAAGTGGATGTCTCTTCAGGGCCGGACTACCAATTCGGCGACGTGAAAAGCGGCCGTTCGATCGGGCTTCGAAACTGGGTTGGCGCAGTCGGTGAGGCGGGTGGATCGCGGACGAAGTCTGATATGCCTTGGGACCGGTCGTTGCTACCGGGATCTCCTTGGCAACTGGATGACCGGACTCGACGTCTCAGCGTGAGTTCGCCCGGAAGGTTCGGAAACTGCCCTGACCGTTCCATAAAGTGCCAATTGGCCACACCTGCGTTGTCGGTCTCCGTCCGCCCAGTGTCGATGCCCGTTGATGCCAAACATGCTGGGTCGTACGCTAAATCAACTTTGAAAGGGTTTCCTGTTGACGATCGATTTCAGCGCCATCGTGGCGCGTAGCGGCCAAGTGGCCAAAGGACCGTTGGAGCTTCGCAGTTGCCCCGATCAGTATGTTGGCATGCTGTGCGAGTTGGAACGACTCGGGAAGATAACGACCCGCGCCCCGGCGTCGGAGCGCCCGCACCGGCCCGCACTGATCATCGTCCTCGAGTCCCCACACACAAGCGAGTTCGACGGCGACCCGGCGCCTGCCAAAGGGCCAACGGGGCGCAATCTAGCGCAGTTCCTTCGCGAAGTGATTGGCCTGAATGCATCGATCGACCTGCCAGTCATCTTGGTCAATGCTGTGCAGTACCAATGTTCTCTCAGTCACAGCACCAGCGTCTGCCGTGACAAGATTTTTCATGCTGTTTGGACGTTGAACGGCAAGGCCTGCTTCCAGAGGCGGCTTCGGAAGATCTTTGAAGCGGGCGATGCTGTCGCGTGCCTCTGCACGAAGGGTGATAGAGTGCCCTGGCTTCGTCTGGAGGTAGTGGCCGCCATGGAAGAGGCGCTTCCCGGCGTCTCAATCCAACGGCGCACGCACCCCGCCTCTTGGAGCCGCGGGGCGCGCAATCGGACGCCTGAAGACTGGAGACAGCCGGCACCACGGTTAAGGGTTCGATGACTGCGCTGGCGATCGTACAACCCAAGTCCAGCCGCCATAAGTGGCGAGCCATCTAAGCATAGCGACGCCAAAGCTCTTAGGGTCGCAAGCAGGCTTCTGCTGTCCGCCAGGAACAATCTTTCGCCAAGAGCCAGCGGCGGTCGGATTCAGACTGGTTGCGGTCGATCGGATTTCGCTGCCGAAAGACGGAGGCCGTCGAAAGCTGACTTCGGCGCTTTTTTTTGCGACCGCCCGGTCTACTTTGGAACCTGCCTTCGCCGACACCATTGACGAAATCCGAGTCAGCGCTACTGGCCGGATCGCTGGTGGCAGCGGACGACCAGAACGACGTCGCGTGCGAAAGGCGGCTTCCAAATGTCGCGAGATGGCGTTCGGGGCCGCTTCCGCTTCTGCAGGCCAGTGTCGTGCCCAGTGGCCTGGTGCCGAACGATGTATTCCTTGCTGGCTACGGTGCGGCACCAGCGGTGCCGGGCCCCTTGTTCACCTTCGCCGCCTACCTTGGTGCCGTCATGCCCAGCCCGTTCGGCGGATGGATGGGCGGACTCGCGTTGCTCTCGGCCATTTTCATCCCCGCCTTCCTGCTTGTGGTCGGCGCGCTTCCGTACTGGGAAACCATGCGCCAGCGCGATGGCGTCCAACGTTGGTGGTCGCGCTCGCTGCGGTCACCGGATGGATGCTTGCCATCTAAGGTAGAAACGCATCCTCGACTAAACCCAGCACATTGAAGTAGCCTGCGACGAAGCACTCAAGCGACAGGAATCCCATGAATGCCCTTGAACTGAAGGTTCCGCCCCCGGTCGTGGCGTTGGTTCTCGCGTTGGCGATGTGGGCTGTCTCTCGGCTCACGCTGACCGTCGAAGTCGCTGCTCCCCTGCGCATTGCTATAACAGTTGCCATCGCGCTCGTCGGCGGCGCATTCAGCGCTGCAGGCATCACCGCCTTTCATCAGGCCAAAACAACCCTGAACCCGATGAAGCCCGAAACTTCCTCATCGTTGGTCACCACCGGCATCTACCGAGTCACCCGCAATCCGATGTACGTTGGTTTGCTTTTCGTGCTCGTCGGCTGGACGGCGTTCCTTTGCGCGCCCTGGACATTGGCCGGACCGATAGTGTTCGTGGCCTACATGACTCGCTTCCAAATAGCACCTGAGGAGAGAGCCCTCATGTCAGCATTCGGTGACGTGTATGCCAGCTACAAGGCAAGGGTTCGCCGGTGGCTCTGAAGCGCCGGGCGTCGCTTTGGGCTCGCAGTCCATGCGATGAAGGAGCCGGGCGGCAACTACGGCCGCGCGCGCATCCGAGAGGCCTGCGCATGCGCCACCAGGGATAGGGCTGAAAGCTGGAGCGGCCCGATGGTCTCCGTCCGCTGTTTGGTCGCAGTCGGTCGTTGTGGTCAGCCCACTATCGGCATCAACCCGGAAAGGGTCTATGGACGCGGATTGAGCCAAAGCCATACTGCCGCACCAATGGCAATCCACAGAACCACGATGACGACCGCGCCGGCCCGGCTGCTTGGCTTCGAGCCCTCCGTCTGCATCCACTCTTCTGCTTGGCTGCGACATTCCGCGAGGACTTCAGGAGGCAGCAGTCTGATGGTCAACCAGATTAGCCCAGGGAGTAGCAGAACATCATCGACGTAGCCCAGCACCGGGATGAAGTCTGGAATCAGGTCAATTGGACTCAGCGCATAAGCGACCACAAACACACCCAGGGCCTTCGCATACCAAGGCGTTCGGGGATTCTTGCCTGCAAACCAAAGCGTCACGCCGTCGCGTTTGAGTTGCTTGGCCCAGGTCTTCAGGTTATTGCTGATATTCATCGGCCAAGAATGTCATGCCTCGCGCGGTCCGAAAATGATGATGGCCATGCCGATGAAGCACACGGCAACACCAACCCAGTCGCTGGTCGAAGGCGTGACCTTGTCCACCGCCCATAGCCACAGGATGGCGACCCCGACGTAGACACCTCCGTAGGCAGCGTACACGCGACCGGCGGCCGTTGGGTGAAGGGACAGCATCCACGCGAAGAGCGCCAAACTCAGCGCGGCCGGCAGGAGCAACCAAGCTGATTTGCCCTCTTTCAGCCAAAGGTAAGGCAGATAGCAACCAACAATTTCTGCCACAGCGGTGGCCACGAACAATCCAAGAGTCTTGATAACTTCCATGCTCGCATTGTGCTCAACGCCAGCTCGCAAGAAAAACGCGTCGTCCACCTCGATACCGAGGTACCTCACCGTCGACTCGAGCCTGGCATGGCCAAGCAGCCACTGCACGGCGCGCAGGTTACGCCTAGCGCACAGACTCGTCGGCAATCAACGCTTCGATGAACGGCAACAAATCGGGGTCGTCGCGTCGAATGTGCTCGATCAGCAACTCCCGGCCACGCCGCCAGGAGACCGACTGAAGGCGTGTTGGAAAGCAAGCGCTGAAGACTGACAACAACCGCACGTCCTTGCTATTTGCGGCGGCTCTGTCATCGAGCTTGTGCCCGACCGTGGCACCATCGACCCTCCACAGACTTTCCATGAGCGTTTCAATGCTGATCAACTGCGTTGCCTACGAGAACGGCGCCAAGCTGGCTGACATCCCGGTGGTCGACATCAGCGAGCACATCGTGCGGCCCGGTTGTTTTGTCTGGGTCGCCTTGGCTGACGCGACACCCGCCGAACTGGATGAAATGCGCGAAGAATTCGGCCTGCACGAACTGGCCGTGGAAGACGCGAGACACGGCCATCAGCGGCCAAAGATCGAGGAATACGGTTCCTCTCTTTTTGTGGTGATGCACCTGCTGGAGCCCGAGCCGGAGCGCCCAGGCCACTTCAATGTCGGAGAGGTGGATGTGTTCGTCGGCAACAACTACGTCCTGTCAGTCCGCAACCGCAGCAAGCAAGGCTTCCTGGGGGTAAGGGAACGTTGCGAGCGCGAGCCCGACCTGTTGCGGAACGGATCTGGGTTTGTGCTGTACGCGTTGATGGACGCCGTGGTTGATCGATACTTCCCCATCATCGACGCGTTGGAGGTTGAGCTGGAAAAGGTCGAGCAGCAAATCTTCACCAGAGGCGCCGCGCGAGAAAGCATCAAGCAGCTGTACGACCTGAAGCAACGTGTCATGGTCCTCAAGCATGCCGTGGCGCCGCTGCTCGAGGGTGCGAGCAAGCTGCACGGAGGCCGGGTTCCGCAGATCTGCGTCGGGTCGCAAGAGTATTTTCGGGACGTGGTGGATCACCTGGGGCGCATCAACGGACTGATCGAGGGCATGCGGGACACGATCGGCACTGCGATCCAGGTCAATTTTTCGATGGTCACCATCGAAGAGAACGAAGTCACCAAACGCTTGGCCGCATGGGCCAGCATTTTCGCAATCTGCACTGCGTTTGTCGGCATTTGGGGGATGAACTTTGAAAACATGCCTGAACTGAAGTGGCGCTACGGCTATGCAGCTGCGCTGGTGCTCATTGCCAGCGTGTGCGGCTACCTGTACTACAGATTTCGACGAGCAGGATGGCTGTAGAGACCCAGGTGCCCAACCGCGCTGTGGAAGATCTCCGTACCTTGGCGCCACCCGCACCCTTGCGCGTCTGAAACGCGATGGCGTCCTGTCGGGATGGCGCTCGTCCCGTGTCTCGATGCGTGCATGTCCGTTGGCGGCGGCATTGCCGTTGGTCATGTCAGATGAGTACTTGCATGAAGCAACGAATCGCGTCAGATACCAAGTTTCAGCCGGAGGCTGTCGCGCATCGAATTGCCCTCTTGAAGGTCGGCGGATTCGATATGCACAATGCTCGGTTTCGATTCCCAATAGCAAGGCAAAGAACACCAATGAACTTGAAGCCCACGCCAGCGCTGCTGGCGCTATGCGTCGCCTGTGGCATGGTCTCGACGAGCCAAGCCGCCGAGAAAACCCGGCCCAGCGCTCCCGCGATTGCCATGCAGGGCGATCTGCCGTCGCCAGCTTCGGTCAAGCGCCTGTACGACGAGTTCGATGTACAGCAGGCCACGCAGACCTACCTTTGGGCCCTTCCGCTCGTCTCGGTGGCGCAGTGGCAAGCCGCACAGGCGAGCACGCTCGGCGCCGGCAACGGCGATCTGGTCGTCTACGACACGTTCGTCGACAAGCTCGGGATCCTCACGCCCAACGCCACGACCCCCTACGTGATCGCCTTCGTAGACCTCAACAAGACGGGCCCTCTGGTGATCGACATGCCCGCAGGCCATGCCGCAGGCGGCGTGAATGACGCGTGGCAGCGCGAGATCGCGTCGGTCGGCGAGGCGGGACCCGACCAGGGCAAAGGTGCTCGCTATCTCTTGCTGCCTCCGGGGCAGCAGGCGCCTGCCGATGCGCAGGGCCTGTCGCCGATCCAGGCGACCACCATGAACGTGCTCATCGGGTTCAGGGCGCTCGATCCCAATCCGAAGGCGGCTCAGGCGCTGATCGAGAAATTCAAGCTCTATGCCTATTCCGATCGCGCCCATCCGCCACCCACGCGCGTCATCATGCCGAAGGACCGGCGTTGGTATGGCGGCCAGCCTGAAGGCATGGACTACTGGCGGCGATTGCACGCGGTGATCCAGACGGAGCCCGTGGCCGAGCGTGACCGCTTCTTCATGGCCATGCTCGCATCGCTTGGCGTCGAGAAGGGCAAGCCGTTCGAACCCACGGCGCCACAGGCCAGTGCCCTGAAGCGCGGTGCGGAGCTCGGCGCCAACATGGCGAAGGCGATGGCTTTCGCCAAGCGCGCTCCCGAAGCCAAACTGTGGCCGGACCGCGAATGGAAGACGGTGCTCGAGATCGATGATCCTTCGCAGCGCGTTGCCAACTTCGACCAGCTCAACGAACGCACCGCCTGGTTCTATGAGGCCGTCACCAACTCGAAGAGCATGCTGAGCAAGACACCCGGAGTCGGTCAGGTTTACCTCGGCGTCTACGCGGACAAGGCCGGGCAGTGGCTCGACGGCGGCAAGACCTACCGTCTGCATGTCCCGGCGAATGCGCCGGCAAAGAACTTCTGGTCGATCACGCTGTACGACACGCAGACGCGCAGCTACGTGGATGGGCCCGCGCAGTCTTCGGACCGCTCGTCTCGCATGCCGCTCACGAAGAACGAGGACGGCTCGGTCGATCTGTACTTCGGACCCAAGGCGCCCGCAGGCATGACCGGCAATTGGGTGCAGACGGTGCCGGGCAGACACTGGTTCGCTTACTTCCGGCTGTATGGCCCTACCGAGGCGTATTTCGACCGCAGCTGGAAGTTGGGCGATCTCGAACTATCCCGCTGAATCGCAACCCATGACCTTCACTTTTCGCATTGGATTGACCATGAAACGTTCCACGCGCGCGTGGCTTGCCATCGGCCTCGGCTTGGCCGCGCAGGCCGGAGCCCAAACACCACCGCCGGACAACCATCACTGGCTGGGTACCGAGACTGTCAAGAGCCGGCTCGGCAACTTCGAGTTCAAGGGCGGCTTTCCGACGGCGAAGGCGAGCGGCCAGCTGAACGACCTGCTGGTGATGAACCGCGCGGTCGAGGTCTACCTCCAGAACGTCTCTGCCGTCTCGATGTTCAAGTTCCGCAAGGGCCTGGGCGACTTCGGCGCGAAGACCCCGAGCCAGATCGCGATCTGGTCCGAACTGCTCGATGCCAACACGCTGCTGCTCACGCCGAATTCCGACACGGTCTACACGATTGCATTTCTCGACCTCAAGAAGGATGGGCCCACTGTTGTCGAACTGCCGCCAAAGATGCTGGGACTCTTCGACGACATGTGGATGCGCTACATCGTCGATGGGGGTGTCGCCGGGCCGGACAAGGGCGAAGGCGGCAAGTTCCTGTTCCTGCCGCCCGACTACAAGGGCGAGGTACCTGCCAGCGGTTACCACGTTGCCAGGTCACCGACGTACGGCGTCTGGATGCTCATGCGCGCGGTGGATCCCGATCCCAAGGCCGCGTCCGAGCGGTCCAGGCAGATGAAGGTCTATCCGCTTGCGCAGCAGGCCAGCCCGAGAGCCACCACTTTTCTGGATGCCTCCGGCAAGTCCATCGACACGATCCATGCGGACGACATCAGCTTCTACGAGGAGCTGAATGATCTGGTGCAGCAGGAGCCCGCCGACGCAATCGGCTCGCTGCAACGCTTCTACCTGGCATCCATCGGAATCGTGAAGGGGCAGCCGTTCGCGCCCGATGCGGCCCGGCGCGCTCTGCTCGTCGAGGCAGCGCGAGTTGCAGCGGCGACCGCACGGATGGTCGCCTACGGCGGCAAGGATCCCGACGCGATCGTCTACCCGGACCGGCGTTGGCAATGGGCCTTCGTCGGCGGGAGCTATCTGTTCGACAGCCAGGGCTACGAGAACATCGACCGCCGTGCGGCCTTCGCGTATGCGGCAACCGGCAACACGCCCGCGATGGCATCGAAGGTGGTCGGCGCCGGCTCGCAGTACATGTGGACGCCGCGCGATTCCAAGGGCAACTACCTCGACGGCAAGAAATCCTACCGCCTGCGGATTCCACCCCATCCGCCGGTGAAGGACTTCTGGTCGGTGATCGTTTACGACGCGAAGAGCCGGTCGATGCTCCAGAACGGGCAAAAGTTTCCGACGGTGAGCCTGTATTCCAAGCCCGAGCTGAACAGCGACGGCTCGATCGACGTCTACTTTGGCCCGAAGGCACCGGCCGGCAAGGAGCGAAACTGGATCAAGACGCTGCCCGATCGCGGCTGGTTCCCGATCCTGCGCTTTTATGGCCCCCTGCAGCCCTTCTTCGACAAGACCTGGCAGCCCGAGGACATCGTCGAGCTGAACGGATAGCGCAGATGGCAGCCATGGGGCATCGAGCCGACATGGGTTGAAGAATTGCGAGCTTCAGCTCATAGCCGACTGGAGCCTGCCGCGCCATGGTCCCTGTGTGCGGGATCGGGTGCATCGGCCGCTTCGCCAGTGCGCAACCTCCGCTGCCGGACCGGCCCGGCGAGACGGGCCGGTCACGTAGCACTGGGTGTCAAGGATCCCATCGATCCGCATCAATACCCGAGCGACAGCCCGGTGTTGCGGCGAGGATCGTTGGCGCCGTAGAACCGGTTGCTGGCCACCGGCTTGCCGCCCAGCGAGGGGGCACCGACGATGATCGCCGCAAGGTGGTTTGCCGGCTGTGGCGCGCCCAGATTGTGGCCCATGTCGGTCAGGATCTTGCGCGTGTCGGGGCTGAGTGCGAAGGTCTCGACGTTGGTCACGTCGGGCAGCCACTGCTGGTGAAAGCGCGGTGCGTCGACGGCTTCCTGCACGTTCATGCCGTAGTCCACCACGTTCAGGATGGTGAGGAGCACCGCCGTGATGATGCGGCTGCCGCCGGGCGTGCCGACGACGAACACGGGCTTGCCGTCCTTGGTCACGATGGTCGGGCTCATCGAGCTCAGCGGACGCTTGCCAGGGGCGATGGCGTTGGCTTCGCCCTGCACCAGGCCGTAGAGGTTGGGCACGCCGACCTTCGAGGTGAAGTCGTCCATCTCGTCGTTCAGCAACACGCCGGTCTTGGCGGCCGTGATCTTGGCGCCGAACCAGTCATTCAGCGTGTAGGTCACTGACACCGCATTGCCCCACTTGTCGGCGATCGAGTAGTGCGTGGTGTTGTTGCCTTCATGCGGCGCCACGCCCGGCTTGATATCCTTGGAGACGCCGGCCTTCTTCGGGTCGATGACGGCCCGGATCTTCTCCGCATAATTCTTGTCGAGCAGGCGGTCGAGCGGGTTCTTCACGAAGTCCGGATCGCCGAGGTAGCTGTTGCGGTCCACGTAGGCGTGGCGCATGGCTTCGATCTGATAGTGCACGGCCTGGGCCGAGTGGTAGCCCAAATCCTGGAGCGGATAGCCCTCGAGGATGTTGAGCATCTCGCAGATGATCACGCCGCCCGAACTCGGCGGAGGCGCTGACACGAGGTGGTACCCGCGGTAGTCGCACTCGACGGGCGCCAGTTCGCGGGTCTTGTACTGGTCGAGGTCGGCCTGCGTGATCAGGCCCTTGCCGGCCTGGCTCGACGCCACGATGGCGTTGCCGACCCAGCCCTTGTAGAAGCCGTCCGTGCCCCTGACGCTGATGGCCCTCAACGTCTTCGCGAGGTCTTTCTGCACCAGCTTCTGGCCGGCCACGAATGGCTGGCCTCCCTTGTTCAGGAAAATGGCACCCGACGCGGGGTCTTCCTTGAAGTCGGCCGTGGCGGTGTTGAGCAGGTCGACGTCGCCCTGCTCCAGCGCGAAGCCATTTTCGGCCAGCTGGATCGACGGGGCGAGCAGCGCGGCGCGCTTCATGGTGCCGTACTTCTCGCGCGCGTATTCCATGCCCGAGACGCTGCCGGGCACGCCCACGGCGAGGTGGCCCTTGGTGCTCAGGCCCTTGATGACGTTGCCTTCCTTGTCGAGGTACATGTTGGCGGTGGCGGCCAGCGGTGCCTTCTCGCGGAAGTCGAGGAAGGTCTTGCGGCCGTCGGCCAATTGCACGGTCATGAAGCCGCCGCCGCCGAGGTTGCCCGCCGCCGGATACACCACAGCCAGCGCGTAGCCCACAGCGACCGCCGCGTCGACCGCGTTGCCGCCGCGCTTGAGCACGTCGGCGCCGACCTTGCTTGCGAGGTGCTGCGCGCTCACGACCATGCCGTTCTCGGCCGCAACGGGCGATTGCGAGAATGCATGCAGCTGCGCTGCGCCCGCCAAGGCAAGCGCCGCCACGACGGCGCGACGCAAGTTTGAAGTCCACTGAAGTTGTTTCACGGCTTTTCTCCTTTTGAACAATGTGAGGCGTGAGTTCGCCTGCATCACAGGGCCCGACCGCCATCATGCTCTTTCGTTGAAAGTACAGGAGCTACTCAAGCTGGACGGGCCCCTTCGCCGGACCGAGGCGTATCGTCGGCGTTGTACCATCGTCGCCGCAGCTGCGCCAGCAAGGCGGCCAGCAGAGGCACTTCGGCGCGATAGGTGGGCACTTGAACGGGCGGAACCGCCAAATGTTGTTTTGCGACTACCGTAACTGGGGTCCGTTTGTTCTTTGTGCGATTTGGGACGGTAGCAACCCCCAGCATTCATGCGGGCTCACGATTCAATCGGCGCCGACACTGAGGCGCTAAGACACTCCGGCTCCCCGGCTTTCTGCGCCGCCTGCATCCGTTGGAGCAGGCTGTGCAGCATCTCGGTGGACAGCCCGTGGATCACCAGCCGATGCCCTGCCCGCAGGGTCGACAGGGGCACAAGCGGGTGTTTGTTGTTGACCAGGATCAGATGTTCGGGCGCCGCCAGGATCGTCGCCGTGTAGATGCCGATGGTTTCGTCCAGTTGCAGCGAATTGGCCGCGCGCCAGAAATCGTTGTCGGTGAGCATCAGCTGGTAGAGCGGCGTAAACAGTTCGATGGCGCTCTGCAGATCGAGGAAATTCAGCCTGCCCCGTGGCATGTCTTCCAGGCGCAGCTCCGGCTCCCTGATCATCGAGAAATCGACCTTTTCCGCCTTGCAAAGCGCCACGCCCTTGTCGCGCAGCGCCTTGTTCAGCCGGATCACGAAGTTGAAGAGATTCAGGTCGTGCTTCAGGAACATC
The DNA here is from genome assembly GCF_056405555.1 of Variovorax sp. P1_G12. Taxonomy (NCBI): domain Bacteria; kingdom Pseudomonadati; phylum Pseudomonadota; class Betaproteobacteria; order Burkholderiales; family Comamonadaceae; genus Variovorax; species Variovorax sp. P1_G12. The sequence goes on from NZ_JBFUBW010000026.1 coordinate 27,585, forward strand.
TCGTCCTTCAGCGCGTCGATGTCGGCCGGCTCCAGCGGGTTGGTGGACACCGGAACCGGCGAATTCCGCCCGATGAAGGCCAGCACCTGCGAGCCCAGGTGAAAGTGCCGAAGGATCAGCCAGTTGGCCTCCGGCGAGACGAAGCGCTTCAGGCCCCAGGCCAGGAATCGGTGCAGCAGCATCGAGTGCGACCAGTCGCGCGGCAGGAACACCTTCACGATCTGGATCAGGATGATCGTCAGCCGCGCGATCGGCCGCAGGAACGGCAACAGGTATTGCCGCGAGCCCGAACTCGAATCGGCCAGCCATGCGGCCTTGACGTTGTCGGACAGCGGCGTGCTCTGGTCGAGATACAGCGCCAGCCAGGGACTGGGGTCGCGCTCGTCGTGCGCCTGCGTCAGGAAATCAGGTGTTCGATCCATGGGGCATTCGCTCCGTGATGTTCTGGAACTGCATCAGGTACAGGGCAGCCGTGTGGCGGGCGGTGTCGATGATCTGGCGGGCGGCGCGCGCCTGCCCTTCCAAGGCCATCACCATCTCGACCGCCGCGAGCCAGCGGCTCAGGTGCTGCTCGTCGTTGTGGCCGTGGTACTCGAGAAAGCGGAAGGCATCGGGCGGCAGCTTCAGGCTGGCCTTCAGCAGCGGCAACAGCGCCGGCACGATGCGCTGGCCCGTACCCTCGATGATGTAGATCGCCCCAAGCAGCCCGATCGGGTCCCGCGTGGCGGCCAGGCCGTGCAAATAGGCATTGAGCGCTTCGCCGCCGGGGTTGCGGCGCAGGTCTTCGATCTTTTCGACCGTGCCGCCGGCCTTGCGGTAGTCGCCAAAGAGGATGTTGAAGTCGTTCTGCTCCTCGCCTGCGTGCACGCCGATCAGCGAGGCCAGCATCTGGTATGGCTCGCTCAGCGAGGCAGCGCCTTCGCGCATCCACAGGCTGCCTTCACGCACCTGCGGCACCCACTGCTCCATCCAGTTCAGGTAGTCGGGCACGGCGAAGCGGCGCTCGCGGATCTGGCGGATGAGCGGCGTGCGCCAGACGCAGGAGCGGTAGTCGTGCCAGATGGCGGCCAGCTCTGTCAGCAAGGCGCCGAGGCCTTCGGGCGCTGCGGCCGGGTCGTGCGGCGGGGCGATCACCAGATCGTCGTCGGGCGCCGCCGCCGTGCGGGGAGCCACCGCCACGGGAGCCGCATCGGCCGCCTCGACTTCGAGCAGCATGTACGCCGCCATGAAGCGCCCCGACTCGGGCACGTAGCAGAAAATCTGCTCGCCAGGCTTCAGCGTCTTGGTATGCAGAAACTCGGCCAGCATCACGAGGATCGACGCCGCCCCCGTATTGCCGCGCCATGCGAGGTTGCTCCACCAGCGCTCGCGCGGTATCGACAGATCCGCCTTGGCCATCAGGTCCTCGACCACCGGGATGAACTTCTCCGACGAGTAGTGGCACAGGAAGTGATCGACCCGCTTCGGATCGACCCAGCCGTCGCGCACCAGCCCCGCGTACTCGTGGATGCCGATGTCGAACAGGTGCGGCAGCAGGCGGATGTCCTGCCGCAGCGACAAGGCGCCCGCCGCCTCGGCTTCGGCCCAGGAGCCGAAATCGAGATGCCCGCGCGCGCGGTCTTCGGTCAGGCCCAGCTGCATGCAGACTGGATAGTCGCCCGAAAAGGCACGCTGGTGCACCCACTTCAGCTTCAGGCGCAGCCCCGGCGCGCCGGCCAGCATGGGCGTGCCGTCAGACAGCAGCAAGGCGCCCGCGCCATCCGACAGCATCCAGCGCAGGAAATGGGAGTCGAAGTCGGTTTCATAACCGCGCGCCGCGAAGCGCGAGCGCTTGAAGAGGCGCGACGGCATCTCGCTCGCCACCGCCATCGCCGAGTGGTGCGCGCCCAGCTCGATGCCTTGCGCGGCGGCCTGAATCGCCGAAACGCCCGCCGCGCAGATGCCGTGCACCGAATGCGTTTCCATCGGCTGCGCCGCCAGCTCGCCCTGGATCATGTTGGCGAAACCTGGCATCAGCGTGTCGCCGCCCGAGGAGCCGCTCGCCAGCAGCGACACGCGCGACAGCTCCGCCCCGCCCCGCCGCAGGCAGTCGCGGATCGCGCCAGCAGCCAGCTGCGCGTTGGTGTGCCGGGTCACGCCCTCCGCGTCGATGGCGTAGTGCCGCGTGAGGATCCCGTTCTCCGTCAGGATGCGCCGCTTGATGCGCTCCGACATGCGATTGAGCGGCGCGATGTACGCGTCCATGCGGTCGTTGGGAATGGGCTCGCCCGGCATGAAGTAGCCGGCGCTTTCGAGGTAGACGCGTTGGAATGAGACGGGCATGGTTCAGGTGAAGGATGAATCGGGAGGCATCAGCGGGCGGCTGCGAAAGCGCGGCCACACGGTCCCCAGCACGAACACGCGCACCATGTACGGCACCAGTCCACCCTCGTTGAGCACGCGGTCCACCAGCGCGCGGTAACGCGTGCGATGCAGGTGGGTGAGCTCGGACCAATGGGCATGCGGGTTCTCGTGGTGTGCAGTGTGCAGGCCGATGTTGAACAGCAAGGGGTTCACCAGCCCCTCGAAATTGCGGGCGTAGTTCAGCCGGCTACCGGGGGTATCGCCGGGCGCCTCCTTCCGCGCGGCTGTACGCACGGACTTGCGGCCATCTGCATGGGCGTGCTGCAGGTAGTTGGTGGCCAGCAGCCAGTGCAGCCCGTGCAACTGCGGCACGATCACGAAGACCAAGGCCTTGCGCCAGTCGAGCGCCACCAGCACCGCCCAGCTGCCCAGCCACAGCGCGTACTGCGCCATGCAATAGCGCCATGCGCCGCGCCGGTGCTGCTGCAGCCGCGCGAGCCATGCGAAGAACACCGGCATCAGCACCCATGCAGCCTGGAACGGATGCAGCAGATAGCCCCACAGGTGGTTGGTGTCGCCGCCGAAGCGGTAGGTGCGCGCCACATCCTTCGGCCCGTGCCGGTGGCGATGGTGGTTGGCCACGTGCGCTGGCCAGAACACGAAGGTCGGGTGGCCCTGCAGCAGCGTGATCCAGAAGTCCGTCAGCCGATTCATGCGCCGACTGCGCCACATGCGCAGGTGCACATGGTTGTGATGGATCACGCCGATGCCGAGCGTCAGGAACAGCATCAGCCCGTAAAGCAGCGCGTTGAAGCCGTGGAGCCATTGCCAGGCCGCCAGTGCGGGCAAGGCAGCGAGGTAGGCCAGGCTCTGCCAGTCGCGCCAGTGGCGCAACCCCGGCAGGCGGCGGCTAGCGTCGTCAGGCCGTTGTTGCGCCACGCTTTTTTCGGAAAACCTGAAGCACCGGCTCGGCCGCGTCGGCCGCGATGCGCGTCCTGAACAGCCGGTCCATGAACGTGAACTGGAAGCCGTAGTTGCCGTTGTGCACGGCATGGTGCAGATGGTGCCGGCGGCTCGCCGCGAACCAGTGGCTGTACGACACGCCCGTGAAGAAGTCGTAATTCGAATGCCCGACGCAGTTGAAGAGCAGGCTGAACACCGGCACCGCCGCCAGCGACCAGAAGCTGAAGTCGTGCACCACCATCGGCAGCAGGATCACGTTGCCGAGCATCAGCGCCTCCACGGGATGGAAGCTGTAGGTCGCCCACGGCGTGGTCACGAACGAGCGGTGGTGCGGCCCGTGAAAGCGCCGCAGCCAGCGCGTGTGCAGCAGGCGGTGGTTGATCCAGAAATGCACGTCGTTCCAGAGCGCGAGCGCGAGGATCTCGACGACGATCTGAGGCCACGCCGCATCGCCGTCGAGCCGCGCCCAGCCCAGCTGCAGCAGCCCCCACGGAAACACCATGCCCAGCCCGAAGATCAGCACCGACTCCCCCGACTGCCTCAGCTCGCGCTGCAACTGTCCCGGCTGCAGCGGCCGCGGATCGAGTTCGCGCCCGACACCCAGCGCCGGCAGCAAGCGCTTCGTCACTAGCCACGTCAGGCCGCCGAAGCCGAGGTAGATGCCACCGAAAAAAAGAACGCCCCACAGCATGACCTGCGGGGCGGACAACGAAGTGAAAGTCTGCGCCATCCCCCGAGGCTACAACAGAAGTGGCCCCGGTCGTCTGAACAGCTTTTCCCGATTTCCAAGTGGACTGCGGGCGGTTTGGCAACGGTGCAGAGAGAATGGAATGGACGCCCCCTTTCACTGGCGTCCGCCTGCTGCCAAAGTCTGAGCGAGCGATCTTGCCCGCTCACTCTGTGGAGGCAGCCATGAAGATCAATCTACCCCATCGCCTGCGCGTCGCGCTGGCCTTGCAGCATGGCGATCGTGCGGATCGAAAAGCCAGCCACTAGGTAAACTGAGCGGATGGTCTCTGCAGCGGTGAAAGAAATGAAGGGTGGCCTGCCGATCATCGCGTTCGCCTCCCCCGAGGACTGGGGAACGTGGTTGACCCAAGAAGCAGCCACGTCAAAGGGGCTTTGGCTCAAGCTGGCCAAAAAGAGTGCCGCGGAACGAAGTGTCTCCCGCAAGGAAGCCATCGAAGTCGCTCTTTGTCATGGCTGGATTGATGGGCAGCTCGACAAGTACGACGACCAATGGTGGCTGGTTCGATTCACGCCGCGCTCGCCAAAAAGCAAATGGTCGGATATCAATCGCACGGCAGCGATGAAACTCATCGAAGACGGCCGGATGCTTGCATCTGGCCTGGCACAGGTGCAGGCGGCCCAGGCGGATGGCCGCTGGGATGCAGCCTATGCACCCCAGAGCACCGCCATCGTCCCCGCGGATTTGCAGGTGGCGCTTGACGCATCTCTTGTGGCCAAGCGCTTTTTCGAGGAACTCGATGGCGCCAATCGCTTTGCAATCCTCTACAGGATACAGGACGCAAAGACGCTGAAGACACGTCTCCAGCGCATCGAGAAATTCGTCGGGATGCTCGCGCGGGGTGAAACGATACATCCCACCAAAAAGCTCGCAAAAAGGTAGCGCGCAGTCTATGCTGCTTACGCTGCCGAGCCGCTGTCCAGCAACCGATAGCGACCATCAGGTCTAGAACCGCACCCCGAGCCCGGCCTGGATCAGGTCGGCGTCGTGGTCGTATCGTGTCGCAAAGCGATTCCATGTCACGCGCGCCAACCACCGCTTGCCGAACTTGTAGCTCGCCGAGACCGAGACAAGGGCGGACACCCGGCCGTCGCCGGTGCGATCCGTAGGAATTTTGTCCTGGGTGACGGCGACATAAGGGCCCACGCCTGCTGACAATGCAAACCGATCGTCGAAGAAGGCGTTGGTTGCCCAGATCTGTGCCACGATGCCGTAGCGCCGCGCCTGGAACTGGCCGCTTTCGTGCATGAGCGACGCGCTCACGTCGACATGGCGGCCAAGCCCGTGTCGATACTCTAGGGTTTCGGCAGGAGACGAACCCGATTTGTCGCTGTTCTGGATCGAAGCGCCGAGCATCAGGGTGAATTCATTGCCAGTGACGTTCGAATCTCGCACGACCGAGCGCTCGCGCGGACCCGACTGCTCCGAGCCCTCCAACTGATAGCCGACGCCGAACAGGAGCGCCGTCGTGTCCGGACCGCCGTTGGCTTTCACGCGATTCAGCTCGATCTGTCCGATCCAGCGGCTGTCGAAGTAGTAGGCGGCGCGCAGGCTCAGGAGAGCGCCCCAGCCGTGGGCATTGACAAAGGCGCCGTCGGCGCGGCCGGTGACCATGTCGAAGTAGCGGTCACCGGCCGCGCCGGCCGACAACTCCCATCGGTCCAGAAGCGGAAGACGTCCTCAGATCTGAATTGCCTGCCCGTCGCGGTGATGGTTCGGGAGGTGTCCTTCGTTGAGCCACGAGAAGCTCCAGGCCGCGTAGGTCCCGAGACCCGACCGATAGGTGCCCTCCCACGAATAGGTGCTTTCGCCACTGCTCCTGAGCGAGTCGAGTGTCAGACCGACATCAGATGCTATGTGGGACTATCCGAGAGAGACCCGTTTAGCTACAACGGGATTTCCCAACCTCTACTGCAAAGGAGCCGGAAATGTCGACAACTCAGACAGTCCCACAAGTCAAGGATACGGCGATCGCGGGCGAGCTGTACATCAGCTTCGAACTCGGCGACAAGAAGTGGAAATTGACGGCGAGCGACGGCCACCGCGGCCCGAGCCGATTCAACGTGGATGCTGGCGACACGGCCACCGTTGCGCATTGCATCGGCAAGGTCCGGGAACGCTGCAGGCTCGAGCCGCAGGCCCGGGTGCACTCGTGCTACGAAGCAGGGCGCGATGGCTGGTGGCTGCATCGCTGGCTGGTTGAGCAGGGCGTCGACAACATTGTGGTCGACTCCTCCAGCATCGAGGTGAACCGACATGCCAGGCGGGCCAAGACCGACCGAATAGATGGCGACAAGCTGTTGGCGATGCTGCTGCGCCATCATCGCGGCGAGCGTGTGTGGTCGGTGGTGCACGAGGCCACGCCCGAGGACGAAGACGCGCGCCGCACGCACCGCGAGCTTGCACGGCTGACGCAGGAGCGCACTTCACACATGAACCGCATCGGCTCGCTGCTGGTGCTGCACAACCTGCGTCCGCGCGTCATCATCGGCGGGCGAGACTGGCACGCCTGGTGGGCGCGCCATGGCGAGCAGGTGCCGCCTGTCTTGCGCGCCGAGATCGAGCGCGAGAGCGCGCGGCTGACTCTGGTCAAACAGCAGGTCCTCGCGATCGAGGCGCATCGGCGCCAAGAGCTGGAAGCCGGCAAGCAGCCGCTGGTAGCGCAACTGGCCCTGCTGCGCGGCATCGGGCCCAAGGGCGCCTGGGTTTTGGTCAAAGAATTGTTCGGCTGGCGGCGCTTCGCCAACCGGCGCGAATTGGCTGGCTGCCTAGGGTTGGCACCCACGCCCTACGACAGCGGCGGCAGCCAAATCGAGCAAGGCATCAGCAAGGCCGGCAACAAGCGGGCGCGTGCGTTGCTGGTGGAACTCGCCTGGGCCTGGCTGCGCTTGCAGCCCGACAGCGTCCTGACCCAGTGGTTCAACCGACGCTTCGCTGGCGGAGGAAAGCGCATGCGACGCGTAGGCATCGTAGGCGTGGCGAGAAAACTCGCGATCGCGCTATGGCGGTATCTGCAGTACGGCGAGATCCCGGCCGGGGCCTCGCTCAAGCCGGCCGCAGCCTGAAGTTGCGGCGGCCTTGTTTCAACACACGGTGACATGGGAATGCATCATCATGATCAAAGGTCGACGCGCCCGAGAAGTAAACGGGTCACTATGTGACCGTCATCTCAGATGGGGCGCTTCGGTAATCGGGGTTTGCCAGTGCGCTTCGCGCGCATGCAGCATGAGGTGCAGGGTGTTTACGTCCTGCACGGATAGAAGGTCGTCCGAGCACTGGCTCGAACGCTCGCCATACCTCGACCTCGGCTCAGATGCATAACGCCACGCCACCGCCCTCATTCGCTCAGCAACAACCAGGTGGGGTGCCATGAAGTAACCACGCATCGATACGTTGATCAGGAAGAATTGACAAAGGAGTCCTCATAGAAAGTCTACTTCTGCGATCCGCACAATCCTTGGCAGCGCGGAACCAACGAGAACACGAACGGCTTGCTCAGGCAGTACTTCCCCAAAGGGATCGATCTCTCGAGCCATTCACAGGCCAAGCTGAATGCCGTTGCAAGACAATTGAACGAGCGACCAAGGAAGACCCTCGACTTCCACACGCCGGCTGAGATGTTCAGCCAAATCGTTGCATCGACCGGTTGAATCCGCAGACCAATAGGGGTGATTGCGAGGAAGACCACTTTCGCTCCTGTTGTGAATTTGCGGGGATGGCTGAGTGACCGGTTCTGGCCGCACGCTGAAATTGGAGCAACAAACCGCTGTCGCAGTGCTGCTCCCGCTCCGGCGGCCATTGAACATCCTACTGAATACCGTACTGCTCCCGTAGCTCAGCCCATTTCAGCAAGCTGTCCAATGCCGGGCAGAGCTGCTGCCCCCAAGGCGTCATCCGATAGTCGACTCTTGGTGGCACCTGCGAGTGCACGGTGCGTTCGACGATGCCGTCAGCCTCAAGTTGTCGCAATTGCTGGGCAAGCATCTTCTGGGAAATGCCGGTGATGCATTTCTCCAGGTCCGAGAACCGCAGCACCTTCCCACCGAAGAGGTGGAACAAGATAACGAGCTTCCAGCGCCCCTCCAGAAGGCTGAAGCACGCCTCGACGTCGATGGCGGCGGTGAGCGGCGTGTAAGCCTTGCGCTCCGCGGGGGGTGGAGCACTAACCTTTTGGTGCGTACTTGTCATGAGGTGAGCGTAGGCCGAGCATCCGTGCATTGCAACTACCCGCTGAATTCCATGAACGTCCAGACCCCTGACGCCATCGCGCGATACCTTGAATCGCGTGGAGCCGACAATGAAGCCTCGCTCAGCGAGTACTTCCACGCGGATGCAGTTGTTCGAGACGAGGGCCAGACGTTTCATGGCTTGAACGCCATCATCGCCTGGAAGGCGGAAGCTGAAGCCAAGTACCAGTACCGGCTGGTGCCACTCGGCCTCTCGGGGGAAGGCGGCACGTTCAAGCTGTTGGCGCACCTTGAAGGCAATTTCCCGGGAAACCGGGTCGATTTGATGCACGTCTTTGGCCTCAAGGACGGCCTCATCGACTCTCTCGAAATCCGTACACCTGTCGAACTCGAGGGTCGAAGGGCGCTCGTCACGGGCGGCTCCAAAGGGATTGGAGCCGCCGTGGTCGCGCAACTGACCCAGGCCGGAGCCACGGTGCTGACCACAGCCCGCGCGGCGCCTGCGGACCATGGGAAGGCAGCCTTCGTGGCCGCAGACCTGTCCACGGCGGCCGGCTGCGACGGCGTCGTACGCGCCGTCGAAGACCAGCTCGGCGGCGTGGACATCGTCGTCCATGTGGCGGGGGGCTCGTCGGCACCCGCCGGCGGCTTCGCCGTGCTTGATGACGACGAATGGCAAAAGGCGTTCGCCATGAACCTCTACGCTGCCGTTCGCATTGACCGCGCCCTCCTGCCGGGCATGCTTGCCCGCGGCGTGGGCGTCATCGTGCATATCACCTCCATCCAACGGCAAATGCCGTTGCCGGAGGCAACCACTGCCTACGCTGCCGCCAAGGCCGCCCTGTCGACGTACAGCAAGAGCCTGTCCAAGGAGGTCAGTCCGAAAGGTGTGCGCGTGGTGCGCGTCGCGCCTGGTTGGGTGGAAACCGAAGCCGCTGTGAGCCTCGTCGAGAGAATCGCCAAAGAGAACGGAACTGACTACGACGGTGCACGCCGCTCCCTCATGAACTCCCTCGGGGGCATACCGCTTGGGCGTCCTGCCAAGCCGCAGGAAGTCGCAGAACTGGTCGATTTTTTGGTGTCACAGCGCGCAGCCTCCATCACCGGGGTCGAATACGTTATCGACGGGGGAACAGTTCCCGTTGCGTGAGGCAAGCTTCGGCGCTGCGCCGGCCTGCGCAGCGTAAGGCTAGTGAAGCCAAATGTAGAGTTCGACCATCGAATCGGAAGGTCGGTCCGAATGTCGGCTTCTCTGATCGGGCCAACTTGTCAAGCGCAGCGCTCTGCATTTAGGTGTTTGGCTTCGGGATTCTCGAACAGAACGGCTCGGTGCAGCTCACGCTTCTCTACGCAGTCGGACCCGACCCGAAGGTCGGCGCTGCACGCATTGGTCAGACGGAGCGGAGAGCCACGCTATTGGACGCGCTTTGATGCGCAGCAGACATTTACGGCTTCATCCGGACCATCGTCTACACCTTGACGCTCAATTTCAGGATTCTCGGTTTCCTTTCCAACTCAGTGGTCGATGATGCCGGCGTCAATGCTCATGCAGCTGCCGCGATCGGCTCCTGTGCACCCCAGCGGAACTCCGATCCGTCCATCCACATGCGGTGCAGGATGACGGCCAGTTTGCGTGCCACCGCAATCACCGCGCGTCGGTGGCCTCGCGTCTTGGCCAGCCGCATGCCCCAGGCTTTAAGCGACGACCACTGCGCGTTGCGCGTAAGCAGCGAGTGGGCCGCGACGTACAAGGCACTTCGCACATCCGCATCGCCCGCCCTCGAGATATGGCCGGGATTGTCCATCTCCCCAGACTGGTAGCGCCTGGGCGTCAACCCAAAGTGGGCCGCAACCGTTCGTGACGCCTTGAAGCGGGCCGGGTCGTCCACAGCGCACTTGAAGGTGAGCGCGGTCACCGGACCGACGCCGGGGATCGACATCAGGCGCGCGCACAGCGGATCTGCCCTGGTCAACGCTTTGACGGCGTTGTCCAGCTTCAGATAGGTCTTGTAGAGCACGGTCCGGGCGTCCAGCAGCGGTGTGAGGGCACAAGACAGCAACTCGTCATCGGCGAAGGTCGAACGCACCTGGACATCGAACGACCCATGGCCAACACGCGGGGCCAGGCGGATGCCGAAAACGCGCAGCAAGCCGCGCAGTTCGTTCTCGAGGTCGACGCACTTGGCGAGGATCGCCTTGCGGCTGGCAAGCAAAGCTCGCACCCGGTGGCTGTGCAGGCTCTTGATGTGCACGCGGCTGTACCAGCCGGTGCGAAGGATCTGCGCGATGCCGCGGGCGTCGTTGCGGTCGGTCTTGTTGCGCATCGCATCCAGGGTGTTCTTGACGCGTCGTGCCTCCAAGCAAATGACCTCGAAGCCTGCGGCCTGCAGGCCGTACGTGAGGTACTGGCTCAGCGCGCCCGCTTCAAAGCCGACCGACTTCAGCTCGGGGCTGAACGCATGCAGCCAGTCCACGATCACGTCGACGTGCGCGTCGACCTTAGCCTCCCGGCAGACCTCGCCACGGTCGTCCACAACGCAGATCGAGACGGATCTCAGGGACACATCAATTCCGGTGAAGTAGGTCATTCAAGCTCTCCTTCGTAGTGGGTTTACGAGTCTAGGAAGAGAACTCTGCAGGTCAATCAACCTGCCCGATCACCGATGCTGTTGGCCGCATTCTGCCTTCTGAGCTCGCGCGCCTTAGCCTATCGAACTGAGCATTTTTCGCATCGGGAGGCCCTCGATGCCAAACGCCGACACCGGAGAACCGCTCGGCACGAATCCGTTGCGGAGATAGAACGCCCGTGCCGTGCGCGTGCTCTCCAGGCGCAACGCCTCGACGCCCGCTCGAGTTGCGTGGTCCTCGATAGCTACGAGCAGCGCCTTGCCCACGCCGGTAAAACGCACAGACGGGGCGACATAGCAAAGCGTCACCTCGCCGGTCCGCAACGCGGAGCCGAATCCCACGACTGTTTCGCTAGCGATGGCGACAACCGAAAACGCAGTTGGTGCAAGGACGAGCATGCGAACGAAGTCAGGCGTCTTGTTGCTCAGCCACCCTTCAAGCACGGTAGCATCGCCGCGGTGGTCGTCGCTGCAACATTCAAGGATTGAGCTCCGAATGACACTGCAAGCGGCTGTTGCGTCGTTTACCGTCGCGGGTCGAACTTGAAATTCCATGGGCTTCTCAGATGTCGGCTTCTGGGGCCGCATTCTGCCGCTACTTCGTTCCGGCCGCGTGGTGCGGCGAGCTATGCATCGCCCCGAAGCGTAGCCAAGACGCGTTCGAAGACGGCGGCGGACTGAGCTGGGTGCGTTCCAAGCCAGTCGTGAAGGCGATGGCCTGCGCCGGCCAGGCGAATCACCTCAACGCTATTTGCCTTCTGAGCGCGTGTGGCGTATTCGTGCTCGACCTCCTTGGGTATCACTGAGTCCTCCGAGCCACACACCACAAGCAGCCTGCCGCTGATTCGCTCAAGGGCGTCGAAGGCTGGAGACGCAGCAAAGGAGGTCGTAGCGCGGATAACCTGCTGGAAGCCCAGCCCGAAGGTCAAGTCCTGTGCCGCTTGCTCGTATGCCGCAGGGCAGTAGAGCACGAGCGCTGTTGGAGCGAGCGAGTCAATCAAGGTGCACGCCACATGGCCGCCCATGCTGCTGGCAATCATCGAGACCGGACGCTGCATCCTGAGATGCTCGACCACAGCAAGCGCTTGCTCGGCACGATGGCTCAAGCTCGAATCGGCAAGGTCTCCGGTGCTCTGGCCATGCCCCGAGAAATCGAACGCCACGCAAGAGCACCCGCGCTCGGCCACCGCCGTAAGCAGGGGTTGGAATCCCTGGCGCGTTGAACGTCCTCCACCGTGGAGAGCCAGAATGCGCGGGGCGGTCCCGGATGCGCCACGTGTGACCGAGCCGTGAAGCACGACATCACGAAACGGAACCTGGAAATCGGAGATATCAATCACGCCGCCTCGCTCAATCGATGGTGAACCCGGAACGACCGGTGTTGGCCGACTGCTGACAGCGCTGATGACTGGCCACAAATGAAGGCCCGCTGAACTACGCCGGACCTCCCGGCAACGCACCGAGCTGCTGCATGAGGCCCAGCGTGTCCATGAGAATTCGAGTGGATTTAACTTTCGCACCCTCGAAGCGGTCGATGACCATGCCCGAGACACGGACTGACCTCTGCGTAGGAGGAACTCCCAAGAAGGCGCCCTGATGCGTTCCGTGCCATTCAAAGCGCGTTAGCACGCGGTTGTCTTCTGCCATCTGCTCTTCAACATCCCAGCGCATGTCGGGAAACGCCAATCGCAGCGCAACCAAAGTCTCCTTGAGGCCGGCAAGGCCAGGACCTTGTCCTGGCAACGGGACCTCCTCCACCATGTCGGTGTGAAAGTAGTCGCCGGTCGCGGCAATGTCGCCGAGGGAGAGCACCCGGTACAGGAACTCTTTGACAATTGCCTTGTTCTGTTCGAGCACGATATCTCTTTGGGGTGCAGAGTCGAGTTTCCGCATGATAGCGCTTGAATTCTGCGGACCACGGCATCAAAAAAGGAAGCGTGCACGACATCGCCAGTTCCTGAGAAACCAGCGCCATGGGCTCCTCATCTCTGACGCGCAACGCCGCGGGGCCGAAGCGCAACTTCGAGCGGCCGCTGATGGCCGAGTTCCGTCCCTCAGCGCCGCTGCGCTGCGCCGCGCCGGAGAGCTTCAAGGACTGGGGTGGCACCACCAGTGAGCTCAATTCTGAACCCGGCATACGCAGTTTCGAGGTCGCTGTACCTAGCGAGCCCACCTTCGGAGAATCCATGCGCACCGGGTATCTCCCTCCAGTCGAGGGGGGCGGCAACTTTTCCAGCCAAGGCAGCCCCGATGAGCGAATTCAAGCTGCTCGATAGGGCCGAGACCTCTGCGTCGTCGGCAGCATGCCGGGTCAACACCGCACGGAGGTCTTCTGCTGCTTGTCGGAGCTTTGCTTGGTTCATTGCTGTTGCTCTGTGGTTCAGACGACTGCCTCGGACCGACTGTAACGAGGGCGAGCCCCGCTTGGAGCTGGCGGAGGAAAACTGGAGGTCCGTAGCTTACTTCCGGTCTTGGCCGACTGCGGTCTACCGCGGCGAGAGCCATCGAACGGTGAGTATGCATGCCGGCTGGACGCCAAATGCACGATGAAAAACGCCTGGGCCCCATATGACGAAGTCACCATGGCGGCGCAAGGTGTGCGCCAAGATGTCCTGCGGCGGGAAGTCAGCGGTCGCGGAGAACTCAATTCTGAATTCGCTGGTTGGGCTCACCAACACTGACATCGTCCGCCCCTCGCTCAACGGCTTGGGTTCGCCGTTCGGATTTCCCGCCGGATGAGAGAACCACTTGACGCACAGCCCGGCAGCAAGCTCCTCTGCAGGCACATGGCGCAGTTCGCCAGGTGGTTCCTTGGTCCAATCGCTGAACCCGACAAACCAGCCTGTTCCGCTCGTGTCCAAATCGCCGGCGTTGCCGAACTCCACGTTCTGCTCGAGAAGCTGCTTCGATTGCATGCCGAATTCTGTCCTCGTGTTGAACGTCCGGATATGGCCGACTGTAGCCGGTCGCCGACTCGGAGCTTCGGGCCCTCAGCGGGCGAATGGCTCGCTCCGAAGCGGTCGCTCAACCCGTCGACACAACACAGCTTGCGGGACCCGGTGAAACTGGAGCCTGTTCTATGGAAGCAACCTAGTTCTTGGCCAGTTCGCAGAAGCGAATGCGATTGCCAAATGGGTCGGCCACTTCCATCACGCGACCCCAGCCAACAGTTTCGACACCGGGCTTTGCGTAAGAGTACGACTTCGCCAACAGTTCACGGTGCAGCGAATCGATGTCTTCGACTGGCACGAACGTCGTCGACCCCGGTGTTGCGTCTCCGTGGTGCTCGCTCAAGTGCAGCGTCAGGCCAGACCGCTTGACCTGAGCGTACAAAGGAAAGTCCTTCTCAAATCGATGCTCCCATTCGAGGGAAAAACCGAGGAAGTCAAGGTAGAACTCCTTGGCCTTGTCCACGGAAAAGATGCGAATGATGGGTATGGCAGCAGAAAGGTCCATGGCGTTCTACCAAATCGGGATGGGAGTTGTGGGCGACCGCTGTTGGCCGACTGTAGCCGCCCGAGCCCAGCAGCCGATAGACTGACCTGAAATGCGAGCGCTCAACCTGCACTGGCTTCCCAGAGCGCTCTGATTTCTATGTATCCCTCAGCACGGGCGCATGGCGTCTTCGCAACAAGGCGAAGCACCTCGTCCAATGTCTCCGCCTCTATGACGGAGAAGCCGGCCAGCGGGAGAGCATGCTGCGCGTATGGTGTGTCGGACAAGCGAATACTGCCATCCCAATTCGTGACGGTGCTGACCTCCGGTCGAACGGCGGACATCAGGTCGCCGCGAGCGCGGACAACCGCGTCGGCAGCCAAGACTTCGTCCTTCTCAGACGCGCTCAAGCGCTTCCACCCAGCCTCGTCTCCGTACGCCAAACACAGAAATTTCATCTTTGACCCCGATGCTGCGCTACGCCAGTTGGGCTACGCGTCCGAAGCCTCAGTATGCCGGCTTTTGGCCGACCGTCGCCGGTCGAGACCCAAAGCGTTGGGCTCGAAAACCGGGGCCGCGAACACAGGAAGCCTAAGATGCTACTTGGGCGTTTGCCCGGTTTTGGAGCCTTCGCATGACATTGGACGAATACAACACAAGCGTCAGGAACATCCTTGCTGAGCAGCAAAACATTGCTCAGGAGACAGCAAAGCTTGCCCTGTCAGGGATGGCCAATCCGGCCAACCCGCAGTTCGCGGAGTTGATGACGAAGCAGTGGTCCCTCGTTCAGGAACTCGCAAAGCTCAACGCGGACCTGATGCTCGGAATCATCAGACCGAGTTTGTAAGGCGGCCGGTGGTCCGCCCTTATGTGGTCTAGATGGGTCTTCAGACCGCTGAACTGAAGGTCGGACGCCAGCGGCGGCTCATGGCCGGGTACTGTCAGCCTGCCGAGGCCGCAGCTTCAATCCAGACGTCGCCGACCCTAGAGTGTCCGCGAACTGGGCGGCATGGGCGAATGGCCGGTCTTGGGCCGACTGCCGGCAAGCGCGCCAAGAACCATCGAACCGTGGGTATGGACGCCGGCTGGGCGCCAAGGACGACCCGGGCGTGAAGAAGGCTCTCCAAGTCAGGCGTCGCTTTTTCGGCGGCGACCGAACAGCATGGCCGCGAGCGGGATTGTGGTCAGCACGCCAACGGCCACCAGCGTCCATCCGATGTTTTTGCGTTGCTCTTCACTGAGCTTGTCGGAAAGCAGCAGGCCGACTCCCGCCCCCAAGGCGCCGCGGGTCCCAGCCAATAAGGCGAGCTCGGGCAAATTAACTTCAGTTGTGAACACGGCAGAACTCCTTTCGTGCCAGGAAGCTGGCTTAAGTATGCGCTGGAGGTGCCCGTTTTGTATTCGTCAGCGCGCCGATTTCCTCCAGGCGCTATCAAGCGGGCGCACCATCGGAAAACGGCCCAGCTCAGCATGGACGCCGACAATTCCTACGGCCTGGGTCCTGACGCCGTTTCGTGTGGCATGGCCAACGTGTGACCCTGCTGTTGAAGCGCACGGGTTCAACGTGCGAGCGAGCGTCCGCTAAGAAGCGATTTCCACAGCGCAGTCGAACGGCTGGTCCTGGCCGAACGGCGACCTACGTGTGTCGCTACAAATTCAAGGGCTCATCACCAACGCAGTCATCACAAGGGCATTCAGCGCCCTGGCGACCGATGTCAGCTTCGTGCGAAATTCGTTGCTTGGCACCTCGAACTCCGCGGCTGCGCTGAGTCTGTCCGATGTAGTTCGCCGACCGCTCGTTTCCGTGGCGCCAGGGATTCCCAGTCACTAATTCTCAGCGGCGAGTGAAGGCCCCTCCCTACTCCGATTCGAACTTTCTCGCAAGAGAAATTCCAAGGTGGCGCGCTGGTTAGACGCGCGACGATACTGGCTGCCCGCTGAAGGAGAGTGCGATGGCCAACAAGAAAGTTCAGCTCAACGACGAACAGTGGAGTGCGCTCCAAGCTCTCCAGAAGGCCAATGCCCGGCGGTATCCGACCGACTCAATCAAAGTCTCGAATCGCCTAAGTTCGAACGGATTTGTGGAAATGGACCGCCAAGGCGGCAAGCTCCTGACAGACCAAGGGTTGCACCGGTTGCAGCAAGGACGCTAAGCGATTTAGTCGTCTTTGTAGGCGACCACGTCCTCTCGATGCGTGGTTTGCCGGTGTCGGCACGGTGCGGCGACGGGTCGAAGTCAAGCGGGGCTCAGCCGGACCGACCCATCCGCAGCGTCCAGCAACGGACGCGGTGACGGTCGGCTTGTGGCCGAATCTCGTGGTAGACAGGATGGCGCTCATAAGTGCGCAAGGATATTGACCAGCTTCCCGAATGGATCGCGAACGAAGAATCGGCGGACGCCCCAGGGTTCGTCAGCGGGTCCGTATTCGATAGAGAAGCCGGCGGTCCTCATGCGCTCGAGCGCAGCATCCACATCATCCACTTCAATCGATAGGTCCGGCACCAGGGTGCCAGAACCACCTTCCGCGGCGAAGCTCACCTGTATGGCCATCTCTGTCGGAGAGCCAAAGGTCTGAATCCAGCCATGGTCCATCAAAAGCTCGAGGCCAAGGACATCTTGATAGAACGCCCGGGCCCGGCCGGGTTCCAGCGCCTCGAAATTGGCGACGATCCGTTTGACTTGCAACTTGCTTCCTTTTTGTGCTGCTGCGTTCGAACTGGACGGTAGGTCCCAATGACGGCTGTTAGCCGCCTGCCTGTCTACGGCGCCCCCAACGCGATTGACCTCGGTTGGCGCACTCCTCGCGATGGCATCCTGCGGTCATCTTCGAACTATCCGCGCCGAACCCAAGTCACCTTGCCGCCAGCAATCCCCAATGTCCGCCGCGTCGGTTCGAAGTCCATGGTGCCGGGAAATTGCTGGCCGTCCCGTTCTCCGATGCGCCAAGGGCAACCCTTGAGCAGGGCCAGAGCGTCGGCTTCCGTCTTCCCGACAAGGGATGCGTCCGGCACTTGGTCAGCTTGGCAGACCTTGGTTGTGTCAGGCGAGTCGTGAACGAGGCCGGGCGGGCTCGCTGGCGCGGCGGCCGGTGCACCCGTGCATGCACAAAGCAACTGCATGAAAGCTGTGGTGCAGGCAAGCTTCAACCTCGGGCAACGGAAGCGGTTCATGTGGCGTCCTTTCAGGATGAATCGTTGACGGTCCGCTCGTGGCCGACTGTAGCCGGTCATGGCCTCGGGGCTATGGGCCTTGAGCTTCCGCTGCACGACTCGCGCGCCCTACGCGATCAAGGCGCCGACGAACTTGAAACCGCGATGGTCGCTGCTTCGGTGGTGCATGCCGCCGTTTGCGGTGCGCCGACGGCGCGGGCCTTGGCGATCTCGTCGCGTGCAGCGGTCATCTGTGCGTTGAACACCGGGTTGGTGTGCAGACGTGCCACCGTGGCGGAACCGACCAGGCGCCCTGCCGCGATGTCGCTCTGCCAGTGAACGCCGCAAATGCCGCGGCTTTGTGAGAAAGCCCGGCCGCGTTGCAACAGCGCGTCGGCGCGATCGGGCGCCAGTTCAGTCAACACCAGCGCCCAGCCCCAGCCGATGGCTGAGTGGCCCGACGGATAGGAGCCATCCTTGGCCAGAAAGGCTTCTTCCTTCGGCGTGCAACTACCGGTCTTCAGCATGACGAAAGGACGCGTGCGCCCGTACTTGTCTTTGGCCTTGTAGGTCGCCAGGCCGGCATCGGTCAACGTGCGCCGCAGCAGCATGTTCAGGTTGGGTGTGGCCTGCTCGGAAATCTGCACGCCCAAGGCGCACGAGAAAACCGATGCAGCTTCGGGGAAATGCAGGTTCGCATCCGACACGGCCATGGCGCCGCGCGGCGTGCCTTGTTGTTTGGTGAGGTTGCGGAAGGCGGCAGTGTCGGCCGCCAAGGCAGGCGAGCCTTCGGCCGGTGGCGGTGGCAACAGGGCGAGGCTGTCGGGCAGTTCGGCGGGCGCGAGATAGCCTTTCAGGTAGCCGGTGCCGGCGCGCACTTCGCCCACTTCGGTCGGCGAAGTGGGTGCGACCACGCGCGGTGCCGTGGTGCAGGCGGCGGCGAGCAGCGCGACGGTCAGGGCCGCGGTGAGAGTCTGGATTTCCATGGATGCCTCGTTCTAGTGGGAGACGCCATGTTAGTGGCGCTCACGCTCCAAATGTCCGTTCCTGGCCGGCTGCTGCCGGAGCATAGCCGTCAGCGCTGCGGTCGGCGCCTTGCCTTGTCTTCTCGTCTGGACAGGCGTCTCATGCTTCGCTCTCGGGCCAGGTCCGCGGCGGAGGGGCGCGTGAAGTAGCGCCATAGCGCGCCTGCAACGGCTAGGGCGAGCATGACTAGGAAGAAGTACGCCATGAACTCTGTGAGCCATGGCATCAGGTCCTCGCCTTCACCGCCGCCCCCGCCTCGTCTGCGCGCATGAGCCGATGCTGTCATAAGGCTCACCAGAGCGATGGGAGCCAGCATGCGGAATCGAGAGATGGTCATGCGTTCGTGTCGAATGGAAGGGGCGGTTCGAAGGTCTGCAGCTGGCCGACTGTAGCCGGTCGCGCCGGCGGCGGCACGGTGCAACGCGCAGCGCGATCGGAACTGGAGCGATGTCAGGCCCAACCGCGGAGCTGCA
Source organism: Variovorax sp. P1_G12 (assembly GCF_056405555.1). Lineage (NCBI taxonomy): Bacteria > Pseudomonadati > Pseudomonadota > Betaproteobacteria > Burkholderiales > Comamonadaceae > Variovorax > Variovorax sp. P1_G12. The sequence continues at coordinate 46,537 of NZ_JBFUBW010000026.1, forward strand.
CAAACCAATGTCCGCATCCTCGACTGAACCCGGCACATTGAAGTAGCCTGCGATGCACTCAAGCGACAGGAATCCCATGAATGCACTCGAACTGAAGGTTCCGCCCCCGGTCGTGGCGTTGGTTCTCGCATTGGCGATGTGGGCTGTCTCTCGGCTCACGCTGACCTTCGAAGTCGCTGCTCCCCTGCGAATTGCTGTTGCGGTTGCCATCGCGCTCGTCGGCGGCGTATTCAGCGCTGCAGGCGTCATCGCGTTTCATCAGGCCCGAACAACCTTGAACCCGATGAAGCCCGAAACTGCCTCATCGTTGGTCACCACCGGCATCTACCGAGTCACCCGCAACCCGATGTACGTTGGTTTGCTTTTCGTGCTCGTCGGCTGGACGGCGTTCCTTTGCGCGCCCTGGACGCTGGCCGGACCGATAGTGTTCGTGGCCTACATGACTCGCTTCCAAATAGCGCCAGAGGAGAGAGCCCTCATGTCGGCATTCGGTGACGTATATGTCAGCTACAAGGCGAGGGTTCGTCGATGGCTCTGAGGCTCTGGGCGTCGCATTAGGCTTGCAGCCCTTGCAAGGAGCCGGGTGGCAACGGCGTCCGACGTGGCGTTGCCACGGGTGCCCGGTTCAGCCCGGGTCGCACATCGACCATGGCGCCAGCGAAGGCACCTGCCCCACCGCGACGTCTTCCGAACGCCACGAAGAGCGGGCGACAAACCACAGCCAGGCGACCAGCCCCGCCGACGCCCAGGCCACCATCGCACGGCCGGCCTGCCCCTGCTGGTCGACCAGGTACACGCTGCACAACTGCTGCGGCGCTTCCTGGTACATCAGGCCCGCGGCCAGGGTCATCCAGAACCCGTTGAGGACGATGAAGGCCTGCAGCACGGTGCCGGCAGAGGCCCAGGACGCGCGCAGCAGCAGCCCCGCGGCGACCAGGCTCGCGACCTTGGCGACGGCCACGCCCGTGTGCAGCACGGCCAGGTCGAGCGCCGCCGGCACCATCCAGAACCCGGTCACGCACAGCGCGAACAGCAGGCCCGGCAGCCCGTGGGCGTTCCAGCGGCCGATGGCGCGGCTCAAGCCGTCTCCGGCCCGGGCGGCCGCGAACCCGCCGAGCAGGAGCAAGGCGGGCAGCTCGAGGCCCATGTGGCGCGCCATCGTGTGTTCGAGCCAGGGATGCGCAGCCGCCAGGCCGGCCAGCAGCAGGCCCGGCGCGAGGTCGCGCAGAAGGTGGCTCCAGCGTCTCGCCATGCTCACGCGCCTGCGGCGCTGCGCAGGTAGTCGGCCAGCGCGATGTCCGGGCGATCGATGTCGTAGGCACGGCTCAGGCGGCCGTCCTCGCCGATCAGGAACAGCGCCGCGTTGTGCGAATAGCCGCCCTGCCCGTCCGGCAGCACGACGACGCCGAACAGGTCCAGCATGGCCCGCAGCTGGCCTGGATCGCCGACGCCGGCGAAGCGCCAGACCGCGGGGTCGGCGTCCAGCCGCCGCGCCTGTTCGGCCAGCACCTGCGACGTGTCGTTGGCCGGATCGAAGCTGAGCGTGAGCAGCCTTACCCGGTCGCCGAGCCCGCGCGCCTGGATCTCGCCCTGCAGCCAGGATTGCCCGGCGACGCTGGTGAGGCACACGGACTGGCAGCGCACATAGGCCAGCGTGACGAAGGTGACCCGCCGCGCAGGCCGGCCGTAGTCGCTCAACGCCAGCGGCTTGCCGCCGGCGTCGATCAATCCGATCGCGGGCAGCGTGCGCGGCGCACTTGCGAGCTCGGCGCGCCTCACGCCGTCCGAGGTCACGGCGGCGAAGCCATGGGTCACGGCCGCGAACGCAGACAGCGCCGCGACGGCCACGATGGCCGTCGACGCCAGCGTGCGCCAGCCGCGCATCACGGCGGCGTCCCGCCGGCGGACGCTGCGAACTTCTGCAGTTCGGCAATGCCCGGCCAGGGCTGCGTGCGCTCGGCGCTGGCCTTGCGCGCGGCCTGCACGGCCGTCGCGTCCACCGCGGCACTGGCATTGCCCCATTCGGCGCGGATGAAGCTCAGCACGGCGGCCAGCTCGGCGTCGTTCATCTGCTCCCCGAAGGCGGGCATCGAGCCGTTGTAGGTCGTGCCGGCGACTTCGATCGGACCATTCAGTCCGTGCAGCACGATCTGGATCGGGATCTCGGCCGGCCCCTTGACCCACGACGCATTCGCCAGCGGCGGAAAGACGCCCGGCAGCCCCTGCCCGGCCGCCTGGTGGCAGGCCTGGCATTTGGCGACGAACAGCTGGCGCCCGTCGACGGTGCCTCCCTGCGCCGGCGCCGTCCCCTTGGCCAGCGTGGCCGGCGCGCGCTGGTCGCCCAGTCCCGCGAGGCCATCGGGCCTGGCCAGCAGGATGTAGCCGACGGCCCACACCACGAGCCCCAGCGCCAGGCCCAGCACCACCCGCGGCACCGGGTTGTACTGCTCGTGCGGATCGGCGTGCTCGCTGCTACGGCTTTGCTGGGGCTGCTTCATCGTTGTTCTTTCCTGTGGGGACTTCGGGCGACGCGTTGGCGGCGGCCGGCGCTTCGAGCCCGCGGCGCGCCGGCAGCATGCGCGTGACGGCCTCCGCCTGCGCCGGCGTGAGCACGGGGTACTCGCGCTGCAGGCTCTGCAGGTAGGCCACGAGATCCAGCGCCGCCGGCGTGGCGACCACCGTCTTGCCGAGCGGCACGGTGCCGGGCGGCAGCGCCACGATGCGCTCGCCCTTGGCCGCGCTGCCTTCGTTCTTCACTTCGAACAGGAAGGGATACGACGGCATGATGCTGCCCGGCACGTAGGCCCGCGGCTGAAACAGGTGGCCCAGGTGCCAGTCCGCGCTGGGCTGGCGGACGCCGATGTTGAAGAGGTCCGGCCCGGTGCGCATCGTCCCGAGCAGCGGCGGCTCGTCGTAGTGGTAGTCGCCGGCCACCGAGGCGCGGCCCCAGCCCCGCTGCGCATCGGCGATGCCGGCGCCGGTGGTGCTGGGCTGCTGCGTATGGCAGGCGATGCAGCCGTTGGCCATGTAGACCGTGCGGCCCCGGAGCTCCTGGCTGCTGTAGGGCTTGAGGGCCGGCGGCGCCGGCTCGTCCTTGAGCTGCAGGAAGGGCACGATGATCATCGCGGCGGTGGCGAGCGAGAGCGTCACCATCGCGCCGCTCACGAGCTTGAGTTCGTTTTCCATGGTGTCAGACCGCCGAGGTGTGGAGTGCGATGCGGTCGGTCTGCGTGAACACGCCCGAGCGCGCGGTGATCAGCGCGACGTGCCACGCGAACACCAGGTGGCCGAGCGTCATCAGCGCGCCGCCGATGGAGCGGCCCTGGAGCCAGGGCAGCGTGACCGCGACCGAGTCCATGAAGGGGCGCGCCGGGTCGAGCAGGATCAGGCCCTGCAGGATGCCGCCGATGCTCAGCGTGATCATGTAGACCGCGAAGCCGGCCACCACCAGCCAGAAGTGCAGGCTGATCAGCGCGGGCTTGGGCCAGCGGGTGTCGAGGATGCGCGGCAGCGCGAAATACACGCCGCCGAAGATCACCATCGACACGAAGCCGTACATGCCCAGATGCGCGTGCGCCACCGTGAAGTGCGTGAAGTGCGTGACCGCGTTGAGCGAGCGCAGCGCTTCGAGCGAGCCCTGCAGCGAGGCCAGCGTGTACATCACGGCGCCGAAGAAGATGAAGCGCAGCACGTGGGAGTGCTTGAGCGCGCTGAAGTGGCCCTGCAGCGTCAGGTGCTGGTTGAGCGAGAAGGCCACCACCGGGATGATCATCATCACGCTCTGCACGATCGACAGCGTGATCAGCCACTCCGGGATCGGTCCGCCGATCAGGTGATGGGCGCCGACCTGCCCGTAGAAGAAGGCCAGGGTCCAGAAGCCGAGCAGCGACAGGTTGTACGAGCGCACCGGCCGGCCGATGACCTTGGGCAGGAAGTAGTAGACGCAGGCGATCGACAGCGGCGTGTAGAACAGGCCCAGCACGTTGTGGCCGAACCACCAGTTCATCGTCGCCTGCTCGACCCCGAAGTGCACGCCGGGGATCTTGGCCACGATGTAGAGCGTGGGGAACCAGAACAGCGCCGCGCCCATGTACCAGACCGACACGTACAGATGCTGGACCTGGCGCCGCTGCAGCATCAGCGCCATCGGCAGGCCGATCAGCATGCCGCCGACGGCGAACAGGCCGCCGATCTGCCAGGGGATCTCCAGCCACTCCATGCCGGCGCTCAGGCCGATGGCGATCGCGCCCAGCCCGGCGATCAGGCCCGCGTTCCAGAGCACGGCGCCGACGATGACCAGGCGCCCGCCCATCAACTGGGTCTTGAGCAGGCGCGGCAGCATCCAGATCGCCAGGCCGAGCAGGCCCAGCGGCGCCCAGCCATAGGCCACCGCATTGAGGTGCAGCGTGCGCAGGCGGCCCATCGTGAGCCAGGCGTGTTCGGTCATCAGGTCGGGCCAGTGGAGCTTGAGCGAGGTCAGCAGGCCGGCGGCCGAAGCCACCAGCAGCCAGACCACGGCCGAGCCGATGAGCACGAAGGCCGGGAACGCGCTGGAGCGGTCGGCCGCCTCGCGGACCGTCGCCTCGCTGGGCGCCATGCCCCGGGCCGGCGCTGCCTGGCCCGCGGTCACGGCCGCCAGCCGGCGCTGCTGCTCCGCGCTGGCCGAGGGCTCCTCGGGATGGCCGATCTCGCCGGCCGAGAAGATGGTGCGCGCGCCGGTCGATTCGGCATCGAACAGGCCCTTGCGCAGCGACCAGATGAATGCAAACAGGCCGGTGATCGACAGCAGGAAGGTGGCCAGCAGCAAGGCGGTGGGGTTCATGTCCTCTTTCTGTCTTCCCGAGGGTCAGGCACGGGGCCGGGGAAGAACGTGACCACGATCCTAGGTCGCATGGATCAGATCGTGAATCACCAGTTGCCTCGTCAAAAAGCAGATCAGATAGCGATCCACCCGCCACCCCTTCCCCGCATCGGGCCGACAAGCTCACATTCATGCGTTTCACTACAATCCACGAAATTGCATATCAGCGCACGCCGGGCCAGCCCGTCGCGAGCTGCATCCGGGAGGCATTGATGAAGCTCTACGAAGCGCTGGCCGCCGACATCGAGGCGTCGATCCGCACCGGCGTGCTGCATGCCGGCGACCGCCTGGCGTCGGTGCGCCACACCAGCCAGAGCCGGGGCGTCAGCGCGTCCACGGTGTTCCAGGCCTACTACCTGCTCGAGGCCCGCGGCCTGATCCGGGCCAGGGAGCGGTCGGGCTACTACGTCTCGGCCGGCGTCAGGCAGGTGCCGCCCGAACCGGACCTGACCTCGCAGCCCAGGGACGAATCGATCGCGGTCGACGTCAGCGAACAGGTGTTCGAGATCCTCGAATCCAGCATGACGCGCGATGTCGTTCCCTTCGGCTCGGCGTTTCCGAGCCCGTTGCTGTTCCCGCTGGGGCGGCTCGGCCAGGCCATGGCCTCGAGCGCGCAGTCGCTGGACCCCTGGAGCACGGTGGACGACCTGAGCCCGGGCAACGAGGCGCTGCGCCGCCAGATCGCGCTGCGCTATCTGGCCGACGGCATGCCCGTGCACACGGACGAGATCGTCATCACCAACGGCGCGCTCGAAGCCCTCAACCTGTGCCTGTCCGCCGTGACCCGTCCCGGCGATTCGGTGGTCGTCGAATCGCCCACCTTCTATGCGGCGCTGCAGGCGCTCGAGCGCATGGGGCTGCAGGCCATCGAGGTGCCGACCCACCCCCGCGAAGGCATCGACCTCACGGCCCTGGAGCATGCGATCTCGCGCCACAAGCCGAAGGCGTGCTGGCTGATGACGACCTTCCAGAACCCGCTCGGGAGCTCGATGCCGGAGGCCAAGAAGAAGGCGCTGGTGGAACTGCTCGCGCGCCACCAGCTGCCGCTCATCGAGGACGACGTGTATGCCGAGCTCTATTTCGGCGACAAGCGCCCGGCGCCCGCGAAAGCCTTCGACACGCAGGGCCTGGTCATGCACTGCTCCTCGTTCTCGAAATGCCTGGCGCCCGGCTACCGCATCGGCTGGGCGGCGCCCGGGCGCTTCGTGAAATCGGTTGCGCGCCAGAAGCTGACGACCACGCTGAGCGCCTCCGCGCCGGCGCAACGCGCGATGGCGCTCTACCTGGAGCGCGGCGGATTCGACAAGCACCTGCGCAAGCTGCGCCAGACGCTGGCGGCCCAGCAGGCCACCTTTGCCGAGGCGGTCGGACATCACTTTCCGAGCGGCACGCGGGCCACCCGGCCCGCGGGCGGCTACTTCCTGTGGGTCGAACTCCCCGAGGGCATCGACGCGCTGAAGGTCCATCGCCATGCGCTGTCGCTCGGCATCAGCGTGGCGCCAGGACCGATCTTCTCCGCCAGCCGCGCGTTCACGAACTGCCTGCGGCTGAACTACGGCCACACCTGGGATGCGCGCAGCGAGCAGGCCCTGTCGAGCCTGGGGAGACTGGTGTCGTCGCTGTAGTCTTGGCCGACAGCGCGCCCTACTTCTCGGCCTGCACGAAATAGGTCTGGATCGGCTCCGCCTTGCCCTTGACCAGGGCCGGCGGCATGGGGCGCAGGTGAAACTGATCGTCGATCGCGCGACGGATTTCCTCCGTGATCAGCAGATCGACTTCGTACTTGCCGGTCAGCGATTCGACCCGGGAGGCCACGTTGATCGGATCGCCGGTCACGCTGAACTTCGAAAGGCCCGCGGTCCCGATCACGCCTGCCACCACTTCCCCACCGTGAATGCCGATGCCGAAGCGAAGTTCAGGCAGGCCCTTCTCACGCAGGGTGTCGTTGTAGCGCGCCAGTTCCGAGCGCATGTCCAGTGCGGCGAGTACGGCGTCCCGCGCCTGCCAGGGATTGGATTCCAAGGCGCCGAACAGGGCCAGCAAGCCGTCGCCCACGAACTCGGTGACATGGCCGTGATGATGCGTGATGGCCACCGTCATGTGGCGGAAATAGTCGTTGAGAATGTTCACCGTGATCGCGGGGTCGAGGCGATCGCACAGGGCCGTGAAGCCTCGCAGGTCGGCGAACAGCATCGTCACCTGGCGCCGCTCGGGTACGAAGGCGTCGCCGGTGCGGGTGAGCCGCTCCACCACGTCAGCCGGCACGAAGCGCTCGAACTGACGCTGCAATTGCTCCAGCTTGTCGTCGGCGGCCAGCAGCAGTTTCTCCAACTGGTCGTTCTGGCGACGGCCGCGCAGGACGAGTACCGCCAGGATGGAGAGGGCGATGGCTCCGGCCGCGGCAAGGGCCCACACCAGCGTCATCATTCCAGCAGCATCGCCAGCCGGACGGTCCCGTTCGCCAGCGATGCCACGCCGATGGCTTCCAGCAATGCGTCGGCCCCCAGTGCCTCACCGAGGGCGCGCGTCCTTCGCTGAATCGACGAAGGCTCGTAGTACACCGTGTCGCGCGCCCAGGCCAGCAGGCCGGCTTCGCGCAGTGCCAGGCGGGGGCAACGAAGCGTCGCCATCGCGCCTTCGATCTCGGCCTGGCTCAGGCCCTCTTCCAGCAGCAACCGGGTCGCCGCGGCTTCGCTATGCGGGCAGCCGAGTGTGCGCGCGATCACTGTGAACATCAGGGCCTTGGCGTTGCGGCTCAGCACCCCCGAGTCGAATGCGCCGTCGAGCGCCGCCTTCATGACGCTGCCTGCACGCAGACCGGCGAGCGGCGCCACGACCACGCCAAAGGGGCCGGCAGCCAACGCAGCCCGATCCGGCACCGCCTCCTCCGGCCTCCTTGGGGAGAACTTCTTCATCAACGGTATCGCGAGCGCGAGCACCCAGCGGAACGGTCCGTTGGCCATGCGTTCGAACTTCTGTTCGGGTGGACACGCCAGCAGCGTACTCACGCGGTTGTAGAAGCACCCGAGCGAGATCGAAAAGGCCATCTCGCAGACTTGCACCGGCGTATAGCCGAGCTCAAGCAGGGCGGCACGCTCGGCCGCAGCCGGGCGGGGCCTCGATCGGGCCAGACTGCGGCAAAAGGCGATGTAGGCGCGTTCCTTCTCGTCCAGCTCGGCCGTCTGCACGTCGCGTTCGACCTGCTGGATGAAAGACTCGGAATAGCCCAGCACCTTCATGTAGGCACGGTTCGCGCCATAGCAGTATCGACACGAATTTTCCTGCGCCGTGACCATGCTGCCGATGCGCTGCAGCCGCTCCGACAGGGCGACCGGCACGTAGTTCGTTGCCTCGTAGGCTGCCTCGCGCAGCCAACGGCTGGGAGCGACCCGGCGGTCTACCTCGAGGACCTGTGCGCCGCGGCGCTTGAGTTCAGCTTCCCACGCCACGTCGTGCGCCACCGACAGGACCGGGTCGCTCCACTGGATCTCGCTCAGCAATACAGCCATGGGCTTCTCCACCGAAAGCATCGGCTTTGAAGCGAATTCTGCCGTAACGCCGAGCCGACCGTTCTCTCAGTCGAATCGAAGGTGATCGATGCCCAGCAGCAGAAAACTGGCAGGGCGTCCTTCACGGCGGCTGCCGTCGTCGCTGACGACGATGATTCCTGGTCCTGCGTCGACGACGGCTGGACACACTCCCTCTGCGCGCGCGAGGCCTGGCAGACCGGGAATGGTGACGCGACGCGCAGAGCCGTGCGGCTGGCCGTTCCAGCGCCAGAGCGAGAACTCGCCGCCTTCGCGCGACATCGGCCCGCTGACGACCAGGTACGCACCGAGCGCAGGCATGTAGGAAAGACCGCGGATGCCATGGCCGCCCAGATCCAGTTCGCTGAGGTCGGCGGCCAGCCGAGGCGGCGCGTCATCATCGAAGAGTGCAGCCGGATTTTCGACGCTGGCGATGATGGCGCGACCTTCGTGCAGCGGGCTTCGAAAGCCGATCAGCAGCCGCTGCTGGTCCGGGCACATCTCCAACGCCTCGATGTTGAGCCCTCCGGCGTCCTTGACGTCCCGGATCTCGGCAGCCGAGGCCAGCAACGGATATGCCATCGTCAAGGCGCGCTTGAGTCCGTGCACGACCTTGGGCTCGACCACGCGATGGCCCTCGACTCGGAAGCGAACCAGCCGTTCGCGCGACTTCTTCTCGTTGCCATCGTCGTCACGAGAATGCGAGGTAATGGCGTACACGAATCCCGATCGGTCCAGCGCAAGTCCTTCAAGATCGTCGAGCTTCCAGAAGTCGCTGAAGACTTGAAACAGCCCGGCAGTCAGGGGGGCACTGCCAACGCTTCCGTCAGCGCCCATCGTGACCAGACTGAAGGGGTGGTCCTTTTCGTCCTCAACCACAAGAAAGCGCCCGTCCGGCAACTGCTGGATCGCGGACGGCTCATAGATGCCGGCCAGGGGCCGGAAGGCAGGAAGAGTCTGCGGCACTCGGGCATTGTGGATTTCCATGGCCTGCCTTCGGTCCGCTGCGTCACCCTTCGACCAGCGTCGCGAGAAGCGGTGCAATCCCGGTCAGCGGCACGACGCTGTGCGGACGTTGGTGGTTCATCGCGTGCAGCGGGCACACGGGCGCCGCAGCCTCGGCCCCATCCTGCACGACCGCCACGCCGTCGGCCTCCTGGATCGCGCTCATGCCCAGCGAGCCCTCGCCCTCGCTGCCTGCGAGCAGTACCCCGATCACACGCTGGCCGCAGGTCGCGGCAGCAGAGCTGAAAAGGCGGTCGATGGGGCGCATGCCCGTCGACGTCGTGTCCCGCTCGTCCAGCCCCATCACGCCCTCCGGCCGGATGACGAGGCCCATGCCCGCCGGCGGCAGATAGACATGGCCGACCCGGGCGAAGCGACCTTCGCACGCATAGCTCACCGGCATGGACGAATAGCCATCCATGATGCGGACCAGTGTCTGGACACTCTGCGAATGGGTGCGCAGCGCCACGAGGATGGCCGCGTGGAAAATGGTCGGCAGCGAATTCAGGAGTGTCGACAAGGTCGGYAGTTCCCCTTCGACCGCGCCGATCACGACCAGGTCGCGCCGCGGGTTCACGGTCGACCTCGCCGCAGGACGTCGTCCATTCGGTCCACGCGAGGAGGCGCGGCGTCGCCGGCGCTCTCGCTCTTACCCCTCTTACCCATCTCTGCCTGCTCGGATTTCATGGCGATCCTCCTTCTGATGAGGTCGAAAGCCTGGAACGCTACGCCTGACCGTTGCAACAATCTGTCAGACAAGGGCGCGGGCCGCTGTCGCGGAGCCAGGGCGAGGCTGCTGCCCAACGACTGGCCCGTCCCAGCGGACAGGGCGGGGATGACTGGCCTTGAAGGTATGCAGCGGATGGCGCATTCGTGCCATCAGACTTTGGGCTGTACGCGTGTAGGCGGCGGCGTCGTCCTTCATGAAAAAAGACGCGCCCGGTCGGGTCGTGGGCAATCTCACAAACGACTTCGCCGATGCCGCGAATCCGTGTAGGTGCGCTTCCACAGTGGACTTGGAGGCACTTTGGCCTGCCTATCATTGGCGAAGGCGCATGGCTCGCATCGTCAGGCCAGCGCCAGAAGCATAGCCACGAAGGAGCCGCCATGTACCCCTACTTCACAACAGCCATGCGTGCCGCCGCCGTTGCGGTGGCGGGCCTCGCTTTCGTCGGTTGCACGACGACCATGAAGGGCGAGAGCGCGAGCAGCACGTCTTCGCGTGCGTCGATCGATGCCCAGGTCAATGAGACGCTCGCGAAGCTCTACACCAATGTTGCGGGCTCGCGCGAGTTGGTGGCCAAATCCAGGGGTGTGCTGGTGTTTCCGGCCGTGGTCGACGCGAGCTTCGTTGTCGGCGCTCAATACGGTCGAGGTGTGCTCCGCGTGGGCGGACGCACCGAGGCTTACTACAGCACCACCGCGGGGTCGCTCGGTTTCCAGGCGGGCGCGCAGTCGAAGGCGGTCATCTACCTGTTCACCACGCAGCAAGCACTGGATAAGTTCCGCAGCAGCCAGGGTTGGACTGTCGGCGCGGATGCCACGGTGGCGCTCGCAACCATCGGCGCCAACGGAAACATCGACACCAACACTGCTCAGCAGCCTGTGGTGGGTTTCGTGCTCACCAACGTCGGGCTGGAAGCCGGTATATCGCTGCAAGGCGCGAAGATCGATCGGATTCAACTTTGAACTGAGCGCGACTCGTGGGGTCCCGGGACTCCACGAGTCGTGCTGGCGGGCCCGCCAGGCCACCCTTGCCGAGGCGGTCGGACGGCCGCCCCCGGGATGCGCGCAGCGAGCAGGCCCTGTCGAGCCTGGGAAGACTGATTTCGTCCCTGTAGCGAAAGCCGCGCCGGGCCCGTCCTTCGTACGGTTCCGGGCCCGGCACGGGCCCGCAGGCAAAACCTCAACCCCAGACATTTCCCCCGGCAGTTTCCGAACCGCCGGGGTTCGCGCAAGCGCCGCACCGCGGTGAAATGGCCGGTTGCTGCATGTGCCGACCGCTTCCTGTGTTCGGCCACGCGCAAGGTCGCTCAGGGCTTCGCTCTGAGCAAAAAGGCGAGCCCCGAAGGTGCAGCAACACCAACGAGGCTCTAACCACAACGTGCAACCCGCAAAGGAAACCGCACATCATGGCTACCTCGAATGATAGTGACTCCCCCTGCATCGCCATTTCCATCCACGGCGGACCGGTGCAGGTCATCGTGAACGTCGGCGATGAGCCGGCGCACCGTGCCGCGCACGACGCGGCCGGCTCGAACGGCCACCGGCCGTTGGCCCCACGGCGCGGCCTCTTCCGCGTCCCGCCAGGGCGGCGCCTCGCCGCCGTGCTCGATCGCGGCTTGCCGCCCGCTGCAGCTTCTGCGGGCGAAGCACCACGTGGCGCATTCATCGCCACGCGCTCGCCCTTCGACGTGTTCGCCGAGCTGGCGAAAGTCGTGCGTGCGGCCCGGCGCGAGGTCCTGATCGTCGATCCCTACGTGAACGCCACCGCGCTGACGGACATCGCCATCGCCGCGCAGGAAGGCGTGCACATCCTCATCCTGGGCGATCGCGCCGGGACCAAGGCCAGCCTCGCGCCGGCGGCCAGTCGCTGGCAGGCGCAGTACAAATCCGCTCGCCCGCTCGAAGTCCGCCTCGCACGCGGCAAGTCACTGCACGATCGCCTGCTGCTGATCGACCGCACGGAGGTCTGGAACCTGTCTCAGTCGATCGCGGACTTCGCGAAGAAATCGCCGGCGTCGATCGAACGAAGCGGCGCGGCGATCGAGAAGGAGAAGGCGGTCGCGTACCTGGACTTGTGGACCGCCGCCACGCCGCTTGCATGAGGGGCCGGCTTGAGCAGGGCATCAAACTCCGCGACGGGTTTGAATTTTCCCGCAGTCATCCGCGCCGCAAATTCAACGCAGCAATTTGGCAATCCATGCCGGAAGGCGCGATGCCCTCGGAGGATGCGTGCCCGGCCCGTTAGGGCGCAAAAGATCGCCCGGATAGTGCGGATGCCCGAGGCACAGACTGTCATCCATGCCAAAGGCCTTCACCGCGGCAACCGCCTCGACGCACCAGCGCCCGAAGTACGCGCCACCTTCGAAGTTGTCGTTGCCCAGTTTGTGCCAGTACGGATGGGCATAGGGCACTGCTTGCTTCGCGCGGCCGGATTTGCCGATGGTCGCCATTTCTTCGTACCAGTGATCGACGAATTCGCGCAATTTGACCGCCTGCTGGTCCGCTGGCGCATCGACGGCTTTGAGCAGTCGCGCATAGGGCTTCTTGAAGCACAGTTGCGTACCAATCTTGCGGCCCGGGGAACGGCTGGCAATGACGCGATCAAGCAGGATGTCTTCTCCTTCGTTGCCAATCAGCGCTAGCAGACGATTCCAGAGGTCGTCAGGGATTTCGAGTGTCAGCGCCAAGCCCACAAGCCAGAAGCAGTCTATATAGAGGTCGAAATTCACGGCCCAAGTCTGGCGGGTGTACAGCCGCTCGGGAGGATAAACCGAGAGCCCAAGACGGCGCGACTCTTCCCAGAAGTCGAGCATAGGCCCGAAATGCTGTGCGAGTTCCTGAACAGGATCGCCACGGGAGTAACGCTGAAACATCAGGCGTTCGTAGCGCTGCGCGATTTCATGCACAAACTGCGGGCGATACGATTCATCAACAAATGGATTCTGAATTCTAATTAAATCCTTGGAAATCACATCGTGCGAATTAGAAATTCGCCTATTCCAATACGCAAGGCCGCCTTTGGTGTCGCGAATCACAGTTTTGCTCCCAAATTAGCTCCATTCGGAAGCAGAATTTTTGAGGTATCTACAGGCTTGGCGTTGCCAGCCGCATCCAACACACGAATTTCAGTGCTTCCATCCGGCAGCGTTCGAACCATCCATCTCTCAACGCGGCCGTTGGTAAGTGATGTTCGGACAGGGTCGCGCGCAGTGGGCGTTTGCGCGTGTACGCGACCACCAGGTCGCTGTCGCCCGGCCGCGCGCCTGGCGCAGTGGAAGCCTCGATCTGGATGTCGGCGTCAGCGGTGGGCAGGCGCTTGAGGTTCTCCAGGCCCTGTTCGATGTCGCGCAGGTTGACGAGACGGCCCACTTGCGCCGGGATGGCGCCGCGCAGGCTGGTGGAAGTCTTGTCCTCGCCTTCTTCCCGATCCTCGAAGCGGATCGCTGCAATGCGACTGGGGACCAGCGTCAGGACCAATGTGCCGGCGGCAAGGTCCTGCGGGCCGACGAGCACGCGTGTGGTGACATAGCCTCGGGCGATCACGGCCTGTTGGACGCGAGCGAGGATGACGTTGACGCCTGCGGTGCCGAGGCAGCGACCCTGCCAGTCGTCGGCTGCTTCACCCGATCTCGCTGCGGCATCCAGCGCCCATTGGAAATCGTCCGCCAGTTCGCCCGAGAGCACCAGCCGATCGATGCGAAAGCACGGCCGCTCGTCCTCCGCCAAGGTTTGCGCATCGATGACCGCGGGCTTCGGCCGAGTGTCGACCGTGCGTTCCTGCTGCTCGCGCAACGCGCGTTCGCGCTCTAGCTGGCGTTGCTCCTCGATGATCGGCCTGGGCGTGGAGGCGACTTGCGCATGAGCCGCGAACGCGGCGGCAACGCCCGTGAGCAAAAGGGGCGAGAGGATGGAGGCCGAGAGTTTCGGAACGCGGCAAACAGCCGCTTTGGGCGACGCACGCCCGCGGAAAGGAAAAGTCATTGTTCTTATTGATGCGCCGAAGGACGCGGCATCACCGCGTCGATCCGAAAGCACCACCACCCTGAATTGCTCAGCTTGGACGAATGATTTCTTCGTATCAGCGAGTCAAGATTGACAAAAATTCTGTCAAGAAAGGCCGGCGATTTTCTAGGGCGCTGCGCACCTCGGGAGCTATTCGCCCACCGATGCCTTGCGCACATCCGTCGGGTGCCTCTAGGGGCAGAGGAACGGCTTTTCTCGACTGATTATTGTAGAAATGCAAGTCCTCGCGACGACATCAGATTCGTCTTGGATTCGTGCAATATCTCTCTTTTTCTTTCGAAGAAATTCACCGCGCAAGCCACCATTCAATTGCCAAATAAACATCTACATCGAGTGAAATAAGAAGATCTTCTTACCTCTCGCTCGACACAATGAGTTGGTGTCTCGAATTGCCGGTCCGCTTTGACACGGCACGCTCAACGTCTATTTGCGTTTGCACGGAGGAACAGACATTGGCGTATGCGTACGGCCCTATGTCTTCCTCTCGACTTTCGACTTGCCGCCGCCATCAGCCTTCGACGGCGTCGATGGCGTGGGCTAAGCGCTCTTTCCGGCCTTCGCGGTCTTGGCGCTTTTCTTTGCGGCAGGCTTGCGCGCAGTCTTCACCATGGGCGCCATGCGCTCGTCGCCGTCGCGGGCGGAGCGCATCAGGCCGCTCTCGCTCGAAGTCATGCCCACGATCTTCGCGAGCTGGCGGCTCACGCTCACGTAGGCATGGCCGAGACGGCTGTCGAAGTACAGCGAATCGCCGCGCGCCAGGTGAACCACCTCGCCGTTCTCGAAGTGCACCTCGATCTCGCCCGACAGCACATAGGCGAACTCCTCGCCCACATGCCGCACGAAGTCCTCGGGGCCGTGAATGCGGCGTGCATGCACCGTGCCGACGACGGGGCTCATCTGCTTTCCGGCCGCCGTGGTGCCGAGGAACTCGTAGGCGATCGAGAGTCCGCGGTACACCACGCCCTTGCCCGCGCGCGTGACCACCGGCCCTTCGAGCTGCGCGGGCTTGACGCCGGCCCCCGCGAACATCGCATTCATGTCCATCTCGAGCGCACGGCCCAGCGCGGTGAAGTTCTCGTAGCCCAGCGCGAGCTGGCCGCGTTCGGCGCGCGAGATGGTGGTGATCGACACGCCGGAGCGCTCGGCCAGTTGCGCCAGCGTCCAGCCGAAGCGCTTGCGCGCAGTGCGCAGTCGATGGCCGAAAGTGGTGCGGTCCAGCTTGGGCGGCTCTTCCTTCGGCTTCGTCCCCGGCTTGGTCCCTGTGTGTGGATTCACGCGTGGCTTTCTCTTGTGATGCAGGGAGATTCTGCCAGCCCGGCGTCGCGCCATCCATGCCGACCCGCATGACGCGGGCCCGGAAGTTGCGTATACGCAAATTGCGTTGACGCAAATTTCACCGATTCGGTGCCCATGGTTTTCCCTTGATAGGGTCGAATGAATTTGCGTATCCGCAAATTTCTATCTACACTTTTCGCCGATGAGTACCAGCACACCAGCGCCCTTCGTGGCCGACTACCTCGTGATCGGCGGCGGCATCGCCGGGGCCTCGGTGGCCCACTGGCTGGCGCCCCACGCCCGCGTGATCCTGCTCGAACGCGAATCGCAGCCCGGCTACCACTCCACCGGCCGCTCCGCCGCCCTCTTCATGGAAAGCTACGGCACGCCGCAGGTGCGCGCCCTCACGATGGCCAGCCGCGCCTTCCTCGAAGACCCGCCCGCGGGCTTCGCGGAGCATCCGCTGCTCACGCCGCGCGGCGCCATGATGGTCGCGGGCAAGGAGCACATGGCCGAGCTCGAAGCCCACTGGGAGGTACTGCGCGCCATGAACACCGGCGCGTCGCGGCTGAGCGGCGAACAGGCGCGCGAGATGGTGCCGGCGCTGCGGCCCGAACAGGTGCTGGGCGCGGTGTACGAACCCGATGCGGCCGACATGGACGTGCACGCCATCCACCAGGGCTACCTGCGCGGCATGCGGCAGGCCGGCGGCAAGCTGGTGTGCGATGCGGACGTGACGGCCATCGAACGCGTCGGCGACCGCTGGCGCGTGCAGGCCGGCGGCGCCGTGTACGAGGCGCCGGTGGTGCTCAACGCGGCCGGTGCCTGGGTCGACGCCATCGCCCGCATGGCGGGCGTGCGGCCGCTGGGCATCGAGCCGCGCCGGCGCTCGGCCTTCATCTTCGCGCCGCCCGAGGGCGAGAGCGTCGCGCACTGGCCCATGGTCTTCGGCGCCGACGAAGGCTGGTACATCAAGCCCGACGCCGGCATGCTGCTCGGTTCGCCGGCCAATGCCGACCCCACCGAGCCGCAGGATGTGCAGCCCGAGGAGCTCGACATCGCCATCGCCGTGCACCGCATCGAGGAAGCGACCACGCTCGCCGTCCGCCGCCCCACGCGCACCTGGGCCGGGCTGCGTTCCTTCGTGGCCGACGGCGACCTGGTCGGCGGTTTCGAGCCCGGGGCGCCCGGCTTCTTCTGGGTCGCGGCGCAAGGCGGCTACGGCATCCAGACCTCGGCCGCCATGGGCGAGGCCTGCGCCGCGCTGGCACGCGGGTTGCCGCTGCCCGAGCGCATCGCGGCCTTCGGGCTCACGGCCGAGATGCTGGGCCCGCAGCGGCTGCGCGCGGCCTGCGCCTGATCGCCGGACAAGAACAACCGCCCTCCCACCTCAACGAGAACCCACCCATGCGTGTCTTCAGTGCCTCCCTCGCCACCGAAACCAACACCTTCGGCCCGATGCCGACCAGCCTCGCCTCCTTCAAGGACCGCGGCTACTTCGCCGCCGGCAAGCATCCCGATGCGATGACGCTGTTCTCGGGCCCGCTGTGGGCCGCGCGCATGCGCGGCGCCGACAAGGGATGGCAGCTGTTCGAGGGCATGGTCGCCGGCGCGCAGCCCAGCGGCACGACCACGCGCCATGCCTACGAGACGCTGCGCGACGAACTGCTGAACGACCTGCGCGCGGTGCTGCCGGTCGACATGGTGCTGCTCGGCCTGCACGGCGCGATGGTGGCCGACGGCTATGACGACTGCGAAGGCGACCTGCTGGCGCGCGTGCGGCAGATCGTCGGGCCCGACGTGGTGATCGGCGCGGAGCTCGATCCGCACAACCACCTCACGCCCGAGATGGTCGCCAACGCCGACGTGATGATCTCCTTCAAGGAGTACCCGCACACCGACGTGCTCGAGCGCGGGCTGGAGCTGGTCGACATCTGCGCCGCCACCGTCGAAGGCAAGGTCAGGCCGGTGGCCGCGGTGGTCGACTGCGACATGATCGTCACGGTCCACACCTCGCGCGAACCGGCGCGCGGCTTCGTCGAGCGCATGCAGTCGCTCGAGGGCAAGGACGGCGTGCTGTCGGTCTCGCTGACGCACGGCTTCTCATGGGGCGACGTGTCAGAGATGGGCACCAAGGTGCTGGTCTACACCGACGGCAACCAGGCCAAGGCCGACGCGCTGGCGCGCCAGCTCGCCGACGAGCTGATCGCCATGCGCGACGGGCTCACGGTCCACTATCCGAGCATCGACGCATCGCTCGACGAGGCGCTGGCCTTCGACGGCGGCCCCGTGGTGCTGTCCGACGGTGCCGACAACCCCGGCGGCGGCGCGGCCAGTGATTCGACCTTCATCCTGCGCCGCATGGTCGAGCGCGGCATTCGCAACGCGGCCATCGGCCCCATGTGGGACCCGATCGCAGTGCGCATCGCCTTCGACGCAGGCGTGGGCGCGAAGCTCGCGATGCGCATCGGCGGCAAGATCAGCCCGCTGTCGGGTGATCCGATGGACCTCGATTGCACCGTGAAGGCGCTGCAGCACGACCTGGTCATGACCGGCCTGGCGGGCACGCCCACGCTGATGGGCGACAGCGCGCTGGTCGAGGCCGACGGCATCGAGATCGTGCTGATCACGCTGCGCAACCAGGCGATGGGCACCGACCTGTTCACGCAGCTGGGCTGCGACCTGGCCGCCAAGAAGATCATCGTCGTGAAGTCGTCGCAGCATTTCTATGCCTCGTACGCCAAGGTCGCGAAGCATGTGATCTATGCGGGCGCGCCGGGCGCCGTGACGCTGGACCTCAGCACGCTGCCGTATCGCAAGGCCCGCCTGCCCAAGTGGCCGATCACCGCATGACCCCCGGGCTTGCCCATTTCTTTTCAGCCCTTACCGGAGAACCGACGATGAAACGACGAACGCTCGCAGCCCTTGCCACCCTGGCGCTTTCAGCCGCGTGCCTGCCGGCGCTCGCCCAGACGCCGCCCAAGACGCTGAAGGTGGTGGCGCATGCCGACCTGAAGATCCTCGACCCGACCTTCACCACGGCCTACATCTCGCGCAACTTCGGCTACATGGTCTACGACACGCTGTTCGCGCAGGACGCGAGCGGCAAGCCGCAGCCGCAGATGGTCGAGAAGTACACGAGCTCCAAGGACAGCAAGCAGTGGAGCTTCACGCTGCGCCCGGGTCTGAAGTTTTCCGACGGCAGCGCCGTGACCTCGGCCGACGCCATCGCCTCGCTGCAGCGCTGGGCCGCGCGCGACAGCATCGGCCGCGCCATGGTGGCGGGTGGCGCCGAGTGGAAGGCCGTGGATGGGCGCACCTTCACGCTCACGCTCACCGAGCCCTTCGGCCTGGTGCTCGACGGGCTGGCCAAGCCCTCCAGCTTTCCGCCGGTGATCCTGCCGGAGCGGCTGGCCAAGATGTCCGCGACCGCGCCGCTGCCCGAGGTGATCGGCTCCGGCCCCTTCATCTTCAAGCGCGACGAGTGGGTGCCGGGCAACAAGACCGTGTTCGTGCGCAACCCCAACTACGTGCCGCGCAGCGAACCGCCGAGCGGCCTGGCCGGCAGCAAGAAGACCACCTTCGACCGCGTGGAATGGCTTTACCTGCCCGATGCCAACAGCGCCATCGCGGCACTCAAGCGCGGCGAGGTCGACCTGGTGGAGCAGGTGCCGCCCGACTACATTGCCCCCTTGCGCACCGACCCGAGCGTGAAGATCGGCTCCGGCGGCACCTACCAGGGCTTCCTGGTGATGAACCACCTGCTGCCGCCCTTCGACAACCCGAAGGTGCGCCAGGCGCTGCTGCAGGCCGTGAGCCAGGAACGCATCGTCGCGGCCATGGGCTATCCGCTCGACATGCGCATGAGCTACTGCCAGACCTTCTTCATCTGCGGCAGCCCCAACGAGACTGCCGCGGGCGCCGAGCCCTACCGCAAGGCCGACGTGGCCAAGGCCAAGAAAATGCTCGCGGACGCCGGCTACAAGGGCGAGAAGGTCACGCTCCTGGTGCCGAGCGACGTCACCTACCTCAACGCCGAGGCGCTGATGGCCGCGCAAACCATGCGCAGCATCGGCATGAACGTCGAAGCGCAGACGATGGACTGGGCTTCCATCGGCGCACGCCGCGCCAAGCGCGACGCACCGGAGGCCGGCGGCTGGAACATGTACGTCACCGTGGCCGGCGAGTTCGACGTCAACTCACCGATCACCAACGCCTACCTGAGCGCCGCCTGCGGCAACTCCCTGCCCGGCTGGCCCTGCGACAAGGCGCTCGACGAACTGCGCAGCGCCTGGCTCAAGGAAACGGTGCCGGCCAAGCGCAAGGAAGTGCTCGACGCCTTCCAGGCCCGCGCCTACGAGGCGGTACCGTACATCAACGCGGGCCAGTATTCGTCCGCGTATGCCGCGCGCGCCAGCCTCAAGGGCACCGACAAGCTCTGGGCCGGCATGCCGACGGTCTGGGTGCTCGACAAGTAACCGGCACCACGCTGCTTCATCATGGGCTACATCCTCCGACGATTTCTCTCGACGCTGCCCGTCATGGCGGTGGTGGCCGTGGTGGTGTTTCTGCTGATTCACCTGTCGCCCGGCGACCCGGCCGCGCTGATCGCCGGCGACCTCGCCTCCGTCGAAGACATCGAGAAGCTGCGCGCCGCGCTGGGCCTGAATCTGCCGCTGTGGCAGCAGTTCGCGATCTGGCTGGGCAAGCTCTTCACCGGCGACCTCGGCACCTCGATCTTCACGCAGGTGCCGGTGACGCAGCTGCTGGGTCAGCGGCTGGAGCCCACGGTGTCGATCGCGGTGCTGACCATGGCGATCACGCTGGTGGTGGCCGTACCGCTGGGCACGCTCGCGGCCTATCGCGCGGGCAGCTGGATCGACCGGCTGGTGATGCTGTTCGCGGTGCTCGCCTTCTCGGTGCCGGTGTTCCTGGTCGGCTACCTGCTGATCTACGCTTTCGCGATCCAGCTGCCGTGGTTTCCGGTCCAGGGCTATGTGCATTTCTCGGAAAGCCCAAGCGACTGGCTGCGCGGCCTGGTGCTTCCCTGCGTGAACCTGGCGCTGGTGTACATCGCGCTCGTGACGCGCATGACGCGCGCCACGGTGCTCGAGGTGCTGCATGAAGACTACATCCGCACCGCGCGCGCCAAGGGTCTCGGCGTGCTGCCGGTGCTGGGCCATGCGCTGCGCAACGCGGCCATTCCCATCGCCACCACGGTGGGCGTGGGCATCGCACTGCTGATCGGCGGCGTGGTGGTGACGGAGACGGTGTTCGCCATTCCGGGCGTGGGCCGACTCGTGATCGATTCGGTACAGCGCCATGACTATCCCGTGATCCAGAGCGTGCTGCTGCTGTCGGCCGGCGTGTACGTGCTGATCAACCTGCTGATCGATCTGAGCTACCGGCTCTTCGACCCGCGAATCCAGTATTGATTGAACCGGGCCTTCATTCCATGTCCACTGCCCTGCCCTTCCGCCACGCCGACGCGCCAACCCCGGTGGCACCGGAGGCCGCCGAAGCTCCCTTCGTGCTGCCGCGCTTTCGCTGGCTGCGCAAGAACCCCACGCTCATCATCGGCGCGCTGCTGCTGGTCGCGGTGGCCGCCATCTCCATCGCCGCGCCCTGGATCGCCACCTTCGACCCGCAGGACATCGACCCGCTCGCGCGCATGCAGCCGCCCTCGTCCGAGCACTGGTTCGGCACCGACGCGCTGGGCCGCGACGTGTTCAGCCGCGCAGTGTGGGGCGGACGGGTGTCGATGATCGTCGGCGCCTCGGTCGCGCTGCTGGCCACCTTCTTCGGCGTGCTGACCGGCCTGTTCGCGGGCTTCGTGCGCTGGGCCGACGGGCCGGTGATGCGGGTGATGGACGGGCTGATGGCCATTCCCGGCATCCTGCTCGCCATTGCACTCATGGCGGTGACGCGCGCCAGCCTGACGACGGTGATCGTCGCCATCACCGTGCCCGAGATTCCGCGCGTGGTGCGGCTGGTGCGCTCGCTCGCGCTCACCTTGCGCGAGCAGCTCTACGTCGAGGCCGCGCACGCGGTCGGCACGCGGCTGCCGCTGATCCTGCTGCGGCATGTGCTGCCCAACATGGTGGCGCCGCTGATCGTGCAGTCGACCTTCGTGGCCGCCGCCGCGGTGCTGACCGAGGCGGCGCTGTCCTTCCTCGGCGTCGGCGTGCCTGCGCAGACACCCAGCTGGGGCAACATGATGGCCGAGGGCCGCAACTTCGTGGCGGTGGCGTTCCACATCATCCTGTACCCGGGCCTGCTGCTGGCGGCCACGGTGCTGGCCATCAACCTGCTCGGCGACGGCCTGCGCGATGCGCTCGACCCGCGCCTGGCACGGCAACTGTGAGCGAAGCGCCATGACGATCCCGATGTCCCATACCGCGCTCGCCCCCGGCGAGCCGCTGCTCGAAGTCGACGACCTGCGCACCCACTTCCACACGCTGGCGGGCGTGGTGCGCTCGGTCGATGGCGTTTCCTACACCGTGCGAGCGGGCCGCACGCTCGGCGTGGTCGGCGAATCGGGCTGCGGCAAGAGCGTGACCGCGCTGTCGATCCTGCGGCTGGTGCCGACGCCGCCCGGGCGCCACATGGGCGCCGTTCGGCTGCGCGGCACCGACCTGATGCAGCTCAGCGAGCGCGAGATGCGGCAGATCCGCGGCAACCGCATCTCGATGATCTTCCAGGAGCCGATGACCTCGCTGAACCCGGTGCTCACCGTGGGCCGGCAGATCGCCGAGACGGTGCAACTGCACCAGAGGGCCAGCCGCTCCGATGCGATGAAGCGCGCGGTCGAGATGCTGCGCCTGGTGCAGATCCCCGAGCCCGAGCGGCGCGTGAACGAGTACCCGCACCAACTCTCGGGCGGCATGCGCCAGCGCGTCATGATCGCGCTGGCCCTGGCCTGCAACCCCGAGGTGCTGATCGCCGACGAGCCGACGACGGCGCTGGACGTGACGATCCAGGCGCAGATCCTCGATCTCATCAAGCGGCTTCAGAAGGAGCTGGGCATGGGCGTGGTGATGATCACGCACGACCTCGGCGTGGTGGCCGAGAGCTGCGACCGCGTGGTCGTGATGTATGCTGGCAGGAAGGTCGAGGAAGCCGACGTGATCGACCTGTTCGACCGGCCGCTGCATCCCTACACGCGCGCGCTGATGGCCTCGATGCCCGGATTGAATACCGCGAGCACGCGGCTCACCGAGATCCCGGGGCTGGTGCCGGCCGCGCACGAGCTGGGACGCGGCTGCGCCTTCGCGGCGCGCTGCGGCCATGCGCGCGAGCGCTGCCGCGTGGAGACGCCGCGGCTGGTGCGGCAGGGCGGCGACCATGTGGTGGCCTGCTTTGCCGTCGAGGAACAATGGGCCGATGCGGCCGGAGTGATGGCATGACGACCGCGGCCCCGCTGCTCGAGGTGCGCGATCTGCGCAAGCACTACATCTCTCCCAAGCGCTGGCTGCGGCCCGCGAAGCCGGCGATCCAGGCGGTCGACGGCGTGTCGTTTTCGGTCGCGCGCGGTGAGACGCTCTCGCTGGTCGGCGAATCCGGCTGCGGCAAGACGACCGCGGCCAAGTCGGTGCTGCGGCTGGTCGAGCCCAGCGCAGGCTCGGTGCGGCTCGACGGCGAGGAGCTGCTGACGCTCCCGGCGAACGAGATGCGCCTGCGCCGTCGCCAGCTGCAGATCATCTTCCAGGACCCGTATGCCTCGCTGAACCCGCGCCTGACGGCCGGCGACATCGTGGCCGAGCCACTGCGCAACTTCGGCACCGACGACGCGGCCGAGCGGCGCGAGCGCGTGCAGTGGCTGTTCTCGCGCGTCGGCCTGCGGCCCGAGGCGGCGAAGAAGTTTCCGCACGAGTTCTCGGGCGGCCAGCGGCAGCGGCTGGGCATTGCGCGCGCGCTGGCGCTGAACCCGAAGCTGATCGTCTGCGACGAACCGGTGTCGGCGCTGGACGTGTCGGTGCAGGCGCAGGTGGTGAACCTGCTGATGGATCTGCAGGCCGAGCTGGGCATCGCCTACCTGTTCGTCGCGCACGACCTCGCGGTGGTGCGCCACATCAGCCATCGCGTGGCGGTGATGTACCTCGGCCACATCGTGGAGATCGCGGACCGCGACACGCTGTTCTCGACGCCGCTGCACCCCTACACCGAGATCCTGCTGTCGGCCGTTCCCGTGCCGAACCCGCGCACGCCGGCGCGCCGCATCCTGCTGCAAGGCGATCCGCCGAGCCCCGCCAATCCGCCTTCGGGGTGCCGCTTTCACACGCGCTGCCCGATGGCGCAGGCCGTGTGCAAGGAGAAGACGCCCGAGCTGACCGAGCGGCCCTCGTCGTCCAACGGCGGCCACTGGGTGGCCTGCCACTTTCGTTGAAGAAGGAATCCACATGTCCGATGCTCCGACCCACTACGACCTCCTGATTCGCGGCGGCACCGTGATCGACGGCACCAAGGCGCCGCGTTTCGATGCCGACATCGGCATCCTGAAAGGCCGCATCGCCGCCATCGGCCAGCTCGCGGGCCATACGGCCGACCAGACGCTCGACGCCACGGGCCGCATCGTCGCGCCCGGCTTCATCGACTCGCACACGCACGACGACCAGGCCGTGCTGTCGCAGGCGCAGATGCCCTTCAAGGTGTCGCAGGGCGTGACCACGGTGATCGCGGGCAACTGCGGCATCAGCGCGGCGCCGCTGCGCCCGGACATGGACCTGCCGATGCCGTTGAGCCTGCTCGACTCCCCGGCCGAAGGCCGCTTCACGACCTTCGCGGCCTACCTCGACGCACTGCGCGCCACGCCCTCGTCGGTGAACGTGGCGGCGATGGTCGGCCATTCGACCTTGCGCGCCGTGGTCATGTCCGACCTCGACCGGCCCGCGAACGATACGGAGATCGCAGCCATGCAGGCGCTGGTCGAGGAAGCCATGCAGGCCGGCGCGATCGGCCTGTCGACCGGCACCTTCTACCCGCCCGCCGTGAAGGCCACGACCGAGGAGATCATCGAGGTCGGCCGCCCGCTCACGGCGCGCAAGGCGCTCTACGTGACCCACATGCGCGACGAAAGCGACCGCGTGATGGAGTCGCTCGAAGAGACCTTCCACATCGGCCGCGCGCTCGACATCCCGGTGGTGGTGTCGCACCACAAGGTGCAGAACGTGCAGAACTTCGGCAAGACCAAAGTCACGCTGCCCTTCATCAAGGAAGCGATGCAGCACCAGTGCATCGGGCTCGACTGCTACCCGTACACGGCCGGCTCCACCATGATCCGCACCGACCGCGGGATGATGGAAGGCCGCGTGCTGATCGCCTCGAGCGTGCCGCATCCCGAGTGCGCGGGCCGCGACCTGAAGGACATCGCGGCCGAATGGGGCGTGTCGGGCGAGGATGCGGCACGGCGGCTCCAGCCCGGCAGCGCGATCTATTTCATGATGGACGAGGACGACGTGGAGCGCGTCCTCGCGTTCGACGAGACCATGATCGGCTCGGACGGCATCCCGCTCGGCGAGAAGCCGCATCCGCGGCTGTGGGGCACCTTCCCGCGTGTGCTGGGCCACTACAGCCGCGACATCGGCCTGTTCCCGCTGGAGACGGCGGTGTGGAAGATGACCGGGCTCACGGCCCGCAACTTCGGGCTGCACGAGCGCGGCACGCTGAAGCCGGGCCACCACGCCGATGTGGTGATCTTCAACCCCGCGACGGTGCGCGACAGCGCGACCTACGAAACGCCGACGCGGCCGGCCGAAGGCATCGACGCGGTGATCGTGAATGGCGCCGTCACCTGGCAGCACGGCGTGCACAGCGGGGCACGCAACGGGCAGGTGATCGTGCGCAAGGACCACAAGGAAACCACATGAGCATCGAACGCTACCCGACTCCCCTGCCTGTTCCGTTCTCGAAGGCCGTGCGCGCAGGTGGTTTTCTGTTTCTCTCGGGCGTGCTCGCGATGGATGCGCAGGCCAACATCGTCGAGGGCGGCATCCAGGCCCAGACGAAGGCCGTGCTGGAACGCGTGGCCCTCACGCTCGGCGAATGCGGCGCGCGCATGAGCGACGTGGTGCGCGTCACCGTGTGGCTTGCGGACCTGGGCGAGTTCGCCGCATTCAACGAAGAATACGCGAAGCATTTCGCGGGTGCCCTGCCCACGCGCTCGACCGTGCAGGCCGAGCTCTACAAGGGAGCGCGCGTCGAAATCGAAGTGCAGGCCTGGGTGGGCTGAGGCGCGCCCGCTATGCCTTCAGCGTGTTCTTGTGGATCCTGCCGTCCTTCATGACGATCAGAAGGCTGCTGTCGGGATTCGCAAGCAGCGCGATGTTCTCGACGGGATTGCCGTCGACGAGCAGCAGATCCGCATACGCGCCTTCCTCGATGACGCCCAGTTTTCCAGGATAGGGATTGCGCGGCCCTGAAAGACGCAGCAGTTCCGCATTGGTGGATGTGGCCATGGTGAGGATCTCGCTGTTCGAGTACCACTTCGTCAGATGTGTCAGCATCGTGCCCTGGCGGGTCGCCAGCGCCGGGGAGAACAGCATGTCCGAGCCCCACGCGGTCTTGATCTTGTGCTTCCTGGCGAGCCTGTAGGCGTTGTCGGTTCCCGCGAACACCTGGAGCGCCGCCACCCGGTTCGGGCCGCCCAGAGGGCCCGTGTCTTCGTCCGACAGGAACGGCTGGATGCTCAGCCAGACGCCCTTGTCGGCCATCATCTTCGCGGTCGTCTCGTCCATCAGATGCGCGTGCTCGACGCAGCGGGCGCCTGCCGTGATGGCGCGTTGCACGGTCGTTGGCGCATAGGCATGCACCGTGGCATAGGTATTCCAGTCTCTCGCTGCCTCCACGCCTGCCCGCAACTCCGCCTCCGACAGCGTCGTCAGATCCAGGGGACTGCGCGGCGAAGAGACGCCGCCGCCGCCCACGAGCTTGATCTGCGATGCGCCCTGCGTCAGTTGCTCGCGCACACGCAGCCGGATCTCGTCCGGGCTGTCGACGATGGCCGCGGCGCCAGTCTGCTCCGTGAAGCTCAGGGTGCCCGGGTTTCGCGGCACGTCGGACAAGGGGCGCAGGTCGCCGTGTCCACCGGTGCCGGTGATCATTGCGCCGGAAGGGTAGATGCGCGGGCCCGGCGTCAGGCCCTGGTCGATCGCCTGCTTGAATGCGAACGCCGGACCCCCCAGGTCACGCACGGTCGTGAAACCCCTGAGCAGTGTGCGTTGGGCTTCCCCGCTGGCCGCGACGTGGATGTAGCCGATGTTGCCTTGCAGCAGCACCTGGAGCGGCAAGGCTGCAAACATCGAATGCCAATGGGCATCGATCATTCCGGGCATGACAACCCGGCCGCCGCAGTTGATCGTCTGAGCGCCCGCCGGCGCGGCCGGCGCGCCGCTGCCCACCGATTTGATCCGGTCCCCCTCGACCACGAGGTGCAAGCCGTCGCGCAGCGTCGCGCCCTTGCCATCGAAGAGCCGGAAATTGGTGAGCAGGATCGGCCTCGCCGGCGTCGCTGGCGCGGGCTGTGCGATGGCACCGAAAGGAAGCCCCAGCGCCGCGACCGAGGCGGCCATGCCGGCGACGAAGCCGCGCCTCGACAGGTCCGCGTTGATCAGTCGGGTCAGCCTCCCGACCTCGGGCCGATGACAAAGGCAGATGGCACGGCTCACTTGCGAGCCGTCCGCCATGGTTTCGCAGGCGTACATAAATGACCTCCAGACCTCGACAGTCTGCCGTCATCCGCGCCGAATGCAAAGGCGATCGAGTTTACCGGCCCGGTGCGACCTGAAGCCGCAGGCTTGGCGCGTAGGGCGAGGTCCTGACAACGCTCGGTTCGTCGGACAGCGGACACCGGCGAGCGGCGGGTTGTGTTCATTGGCGCACGAGCGTCTGCAGCCGTGGCGCTCGCTGCTCGATGCCGCCACAATCGCTGCACCGTCATGCTGAACAGCGACTCTTTGGAATCAGGTCATGGACACTCGCCAGATGCGTTGCATCGTCGCCGTCGCGGATGCCGGCAGCCTGACCCGGGCTGCCGAGCGGTTGGGCCAGGCACAGCCAGCACTGACGCAGACGCTCAATCGCATCGAGCAGGAGCTGGGCGTCAAGCTCTTCGAGCGGACGCGGCGCGGCGCCCTGTTGACGGACGCAGGGCATGCCGTCGTTGAAGACTTGCGTGCCAGCCTGGCCCATGGCGATGCGGCCGCTGACCGGGCTCGCGCGATCGCACAGGGACGGGGCGGCAGGCTGATCGTCGGATTCGTGACGCACGCCGTCTACAAGGTGCTTCCGCATGCGCTCGATCGTTTGCGTCGTGAATACCCCCAGGTGGCGGTGGTACTGCGGGAGATGAGCAACGCCGAACAGGTGGTGGCGCTCGAGAACGGGACGATCGACGTCGCGCTGCTCCACCCCCCGGTCTCGCTGGCGGTCAAGTTGCACGAGCGTCAGCTTGGGCACGACAAGCTCATCGCGGTGGTGCCTGCGACCTATGCCCTCGCCAAGGACGGCACTGTCTCGCTGGCCGACGTTGCCGCACAGGGGTTGGTCTGGTTTCCGGAATCGCAGATGCCCGCATTGCGCGCCGAATTGCTGGGTGTGTTCCGCCGCCACGGCCACGACACCAGGGTGGTGCAAGACGCCAACCGAACGCTCACCGTGCTGGCTTGCGTCGCCGCCGGCCTGGGATGGTCCCTGCTGCCGGAGTCGGTACGGGCGCTTGGGCACGAGGGCGTGCGTTACGCCACCGTTCGCGACGGCGACGAACTTCCGCGCTTCGATCTCAGTGCACTGTGGCGGGCGCGCTCTCGCCCCACCTTGGCAGACGTGTTCGCGGACATGCTCTAGGGCCTGTTCACAGGCCCTAGTCGAGACGGATGTTGT
The DNA here is from genome assembly GCF_056405555.1 of Variovorax sp. P1_G12. Lineage (NCBI taxonomy): Bacteria > Pseudomonadati > Pseudomonadota > Betaproteobacteria > Burkholderiales > Comamonadaceae > Variovorax > Variovorax sp. P1_G12. The sequence goes on from NZ_JBFUBW010000026.1 coordinate 74,830, forward strand.
TTTCCTTGGCAACGCGCGTCCACTTGGCCATTTCCGCTCTTCGGAAGGTGTCCAGCTCCGCAGGCGTCGATCCGATGGTTTCTGCCCCCAGCGCCACCAGACGGGCATTGACGTCCGGCTCCTTGATGACGGCGGCGAGGGCCTTCGACACCTTGTCGATGATCGGCGCGGGCGTGCCGGCCGGCGCGAACACGGCATTCCACTCGTACATCTCGTAGCCCGGCAATCCGGACTCCGCAATCGTCGGCACATTCGGCAGCACGGCCGACCGGCTCTTGCCCGCCACGGCGACCGCACGCAGCTTCTCGCTCTTGATGTACGGCAGCGAGGAGCCCAGACTGGCAAAGAACACCGGAACCTGCCCCGCCATCACATCGGTGAGCGCGGGTCCGCCCCCCTTGTAGGCGACATGCGTCATGCGGGTCTTGGCCATCGAATCGAACAGCTCGGCGGCCTGGTGCGGTGACGAGCCGTTGCCCGACGACGCGTAGTTGACTTCGCCAGGCCTGGCCTTGGCGCGCGCGATCAGGTCCGACACCGTGTGCACCGGGTACGCGGGATTCACCAGCAGCACGTTGGGCACCTTGACCAGCAACGACACCGGCGCGAAAGCACCCAGGGTGTCGAACGGCATCTTGCTATGCAGTGCGGGGTTCTGCGCGTGATTCGACGCGTCAAGCATGAGCGTGTATCCATCCGGAGCGCTCTTCGCTGCAAGATCCCCGCCGATCATGCCGCCAGCGCCACCGCGATTGTCGATGACGACGGGCTGACCGAGCCGCATGGCCAGCGGGGGCGCGATGATGCGCGCGACCGCATCCACGGTACCGCCCGGCGGGTAGGTCACGATCAATTTGATCGGCCTGGCGGGATAGTCCTGCGCCGCAGCCCAGCCGCCGGTGCAGAGCGTTGCGCAAACCATCAGCGCGCGGCCAAGAACTGAAAAAGTCATGTTGTCTCTCGATTGTGATTCTGGGGCTGACGGCTGGATCTTCAGCTGAAGCGAAAAAGCTCTGCGGGCGTGTCGACAAGGATGCGCCTGCGTGCCTCCGGATCAGGAATCCATGTGTCGAGCGCCCGCCGGGCCGACGCAAAACTGGCCCGATCCCGATGCTGCGTGTTGGGCCAGTCGCTTCCCCAGACCAGGCGTTCAGGTCCGAAATGCGCAAGCAGGGCAGCCGCTGCCGCGGTGGCCTGCGCCCCCTCCTCTTGATCCCAGCTTCGATAGGCGGCCGCAAGCTTGACCCACACGCGCCCCGTCGCGGCCTGGGCCAGCAGCCATTCGAATCCGCCGTCGCTTCCTTCGACATTGGCATTCGGCCTCCCGAAGTGGTCAACGACGACCTTGCAACCCGCGAGCAGCAGCGGCTCGACGCACGGCCTGAGATCAACCGCCTCCCGATGCACTTCCACGTGCCAGTCAAGCGCATGGAGTCTTGCAAGAAAACCGGACCAGCGCTCGCCGCGCAGATCGGGGATGGGAAGCCCGACGAGGTTCAGCCGGACGCCACGGACACCCAGGACGTCCAGTTCGTGGAGTTGCTGCGCGCTCGACGATGGATCGAGCATGACCACGCCGCGCAAACGGATTGGTTCGCGCCGCAACGCGTCGAGCAGGAACGAATTGTCGGTTCCGAGGAAGCTCGGCTGCACCAGAACGCCGTGCGACACGCCGTGCCTGTCGAGGAGGGACAGGTAGTCGGCGAGCGTTGCGTCGTACGCCGGGGCGTGGCGCCGGCGCGGCGCCAGCGGCAGGCCGTGCACGAACACATGCGCATGACTGTCGACAGCGGTGCGCGTGGCGGAAGATTCAAGCATAGCGTCGCTCGAGCGCATCGAAGTCATTCTTGCGAACCAGCGCCTGGCGTTCGGCAAAGGTGGCAACCAGTCCGCTCGATTCCTCGAGTTTCCCGACGCTGTGCAAGGTCTGGAGCGCCTGCGTCATCCCTCGCACGGCGCCCTGCAGGGCGGCGTTGGCGTACAGCACCAGGCCGAAACCCATGGCGGCGAACTCGGCCGCCGTGAGCGTGGGAGTCTTGCCGCCGATCACCACGTTGACCACTTGCGGGCAGGGAATCTCCGTCGGGATGCGCCGCAGGGCCTCCAGTGATTCGGGCGCTTCGACGAAGGTGATGTCTGCGCCAGCCTCCGCATAGGCGACGGCCCGCGAGATGGCTTCATCGATGCCTTCCACGCCGGCCGCGTCCGTCCGTGCAATGACCAGAAAGTCGGGGTGCCGCCGCGCATCGACCGCGGCCTTGACCTTGCCCACCATCTCCTGCTGCGTGATGATGGATTTGCCCTCGAAGTGACCGCACTTCTTCGGCATCGCCTGGTCTTCGAGCTGGATCGCGTTGGCCCCGGCGCGCTCCAGGGTGCGCACGGCATGGCGTACGTTCAGGGCGTTGCCGAAACCTGTATCGGCGTCCACGACGATGGGCAGTGCCACTGCGTCGCGGATCGCGGCGGTGTGCTGGGCAATGTCAGTCAAGCCGACAAAGCCGAGATCGGGCATGCCGTAGAAGGTGTTGGTCAGGCCGGCACCGCTCAAGTACACGGCTTCGAAGCCGAGATGCTCGATCACCCGGGCCGCCAGTGCGTTGGCCGCGCCGGGAACCATCAAGCCGCGGCGCGCATTGACAAGCTGTCGCAACCGGGTACCTGGATGGATCTCGCTCATCATTCGTCCCGCATGCCGGTCGCCTTGACGACCGCGCCAAGACGACTGCGCTCTTCGTCGACGAACTTGACGAAGGCGGCGCGTGTACCGCCGATCGGCTCGATACCGACTTTCTTGAGTCGATCGATGACTTCAGGCGTCTTCATTGCCTTGTCCACGGCATCACTCATCTTGTCGAGAATCGCGGCTGGCGTTCCGGCTGGCGCGTGGATACCTGCCCAGTGCGCGATGCGTATGTCGCCGAAGCCTTGCTCGGTGGCCGTCGAGAGTTGCGGATAGGCAGAGATGCGCGTAGTCCACGTGTCGGCCAGGGCCTTGAGCTTCCCGCTGGTGATGTAGGGCAGCGCGACGATGCTGGCTTCGGAGGTCGCCTCGACCTGCTTGCCGATCACCGCGGTGATCGACTCCGAGCCGCTCTTGTAGGGAACGACATCCAGCTTTGCGCCGTACTTGGTCTGCAGGATGCCGGCCACGAAGTGAGGCGTGCTCCCGGTGCCGGCAGTTGCCCAATGGAAGCCCTGGCCCGTGCGCGAAGCAGCGATGAACTCCTTGAGATCCTTGTAGGGGGCATCCGCGGCCACGAGCACCACCGAGGGCGCCAGGCCGATCATGACGACCGGCGTCAGGTCGCCGTCCTTGTACGGCAGGTTCTTCTTGATCATGCTGTTCGAGATCACGCCCGCGGCGCTCACCAGGAATGTGTAGCCGTCGGGCGCCGACTTGGCAGCGATGTCGGCGCCGAGGCTGGTGGCGCCGCCGGGTTTGTTCTCGACGATGACGGGTTGCCCCAGCGCCTTGGATGCGCCTTCCGCTGCCACCCGTGCCATCAGATCATTGGCGCCTCCGGCCGAAAAAGGCACGATCAGCCGTATCGGCTTGACCGGCCAGGCGGGCGGGGTCTGTGCGAATGCGCAGTGGCTGGTGGCGGCGATGGCCAGTCCGCACCAGAAGCCCATGCGAAGCGTCGTTGTCATGGTGGAGGTCTCCGTCAGATTTGTTGCTCAGGGAAGGACCAGTATCGGCAGGTACACCCCATCTTCGGAACCACCACTTCTGTTCAATTTCGATAAGCCGTCCTTATGACGATGCGACGCGGGCATCCGTGCATTCTTGCGTGGCCGGGCATCCGCAGCGCCGACTTCCTCTACACTTGGTTCGTGCCCGCGAACCCAATGAAACAGTCCGCCGCCGAGCGTCCCGACCCGACGACCCAACGCAAGGCCGCCATCGCCCGTGGCGCCGCCATTGACCACACGGGCAAGGTCCTGGTCGAGCCGATCCCGGACTTCGACCTCGATCGCACCATCTTCAAGACCCTCGAGGGCAATGCCGCCCGCTTCGTGATGACCACCCGGGTGGGCAAGGAGGCCCACTGGGACGCCGCTGCCGCCCAGGCAGTGCAGGCCGAGTACGCGGCCGCCCGCGCGGCGCACCCGCTCCCCGAGGTGAGCCCGGAGCTGATGCAGTTCCTGGTGAGCGAGTGCGACTTCGATGTGGAGCACGCCGACGGCTCGTTCCTCGACCACCTGTACTTCTGCTTCGAGTACAGCGTGCAGCACTACCCCCGGCAGTCCCCCCTGGTGATGCTGCTGCACTCGATCCTTGGAACTGGCACCAACACCTTTGCGATGCCGGCCGACAAGATCCCGGCGCTCCGCGAGTTGATGACACACTCGGAGTGGACGCAGACCGAGGCCTTTCCCTCCGTGCTGCGGCTGCTCTTCGCCGGCCCACTGCGCCGGGAGCTCCGGAGAAACGTCCACCGCGCCGATGCGATCGCCTCGATCACATTTCACCGGGTGATCGACAACCAGCCGATCACGATGAGCGGCGAGGATCTCTGGATCGCGCTGAACTACCAGCTCATCCACCTGGTGGACTTCCTCCCGGTGGCGAACTGGTCGGCGCACCAGAACGACACCTCGTTCATCCTGTTCCGCGATCTTTACGACCTGCTCGAGGGGGCCGGCAAGCGAGAGGCGATCGTGGGCTACACGCCAACCTCACGCCCTCGCAAGCTGGAGGGCGAGCCGCTGGGCGCAGGCGCCTGGCTCACGACGCTGATCCCGGTGAGTGTCAGCGAACGGGTGGCGGCCAAGTCGGTCGCCCGCTTCTCGGAGCGCATTGGGCACACCCTCGACTACCGGATCGCCTGGGTCTGATCCGACGGTAGATTCGTCCCGGCGAAGAGTGTTGCGGAGAGTGTCGATGCGGGCGTTCGGATCGCTTGGTCAAAATCGCCTATTCGGCGCACTGGACTGCCCCCGACCCGCGCCGCGCGCGATGGCTTGTGTCTGCTCGGCGCGGCGCGCAGAATCGTGCTCCCAGTCTGGAGGAATGGATCATGACGATTCCGTACTTTGTCTTGACGCCCGATCAGCGCGAAGTTCCTCTGAACGTGCTTGGCACGCAAGTCACGGTGCTGGCGTCGAATGCGGCAACACAGAGCTATGGGATCACTTTTCAACAGGGGGACGAGGGAACCGGTCCGCCTCCGCATAGCCACGACTGGGACGAATCCTTCTATGTCCTCGACGGCGAGATCAGCTTTCTCTGCGACGGTTGCGCCCACACCTGTCAACCTGGAACGCTCGTGCATGTACCGCGCGGAACGGTACACGGTTTTCAGTACGGCAAGGGTGGTGGCCGGATGCTCGAGATCACCGGGCAGAACGCCTTGGCCGCCCAAATGTTCACCGCCGTCGACCACGAGATTCCGGTGGGCCCACCCGATATTCCAAAGCTGCTGGCCGTTCTCGATCGCCACGGTGTGACTGTCGCAGCCTGAACGGCACACGAGGCTGCGTCCAGCGTCGTCCGGTCCGGTCTGTCGCGTTCGACCTCGTACGGCAGGTGTGCAGCGGTTGCGGTCCTTCCGGGCCGGACTGCGAACTCACGCTGTGAGGCCGACTCCGTTCATCAGGTGCCAAAGAGGCCTCAGGATCGACGACCGGTCTCATGATGCCCTGCACACTTTCTGGAGACAATGGACCCTCTCGAAACCGAGCATGAGGGGATCAAGATGTCAGCCGACGACTGGTGGAAGTGCGGAATCGTCTATCAGGTCTACCCGCGTTCGTTCCAGGACAGCAACGGCGATGGCATCGGAGACCTCGACGGAATCCGCGCCCGGCTGGATCATCTGGTCTCGCTCGGCGTCGATGCCGTCTGGATCTCGCCGATCTATCCCTCGCCGATGGCCGACTTCGGGTACGACATCTCCGATTTTTGCGACGTCGATCCGCGCTTCGGCACGCTGGACGGCTTCGATGCGCTGGTGCAGGAGGCCCATGCGAGAGAGCTCAAGCTCATCCTGGACTTCGTGCCCAACCACACGTCGGACCGTCATCCGTGGTTCGTGCAGAGCCGCAGCGCACGCAGCGATCCGCGACGCGACTGGTACATCTGGCGCGACCCGGCGCCGGGCGGCGGGCCGCCCAACAACTGGCTCAGCAATTTCGGCGGCCCGGCCTGGGCCTTCGATCCGACCACCGGCCAGTACTACTGCCATTCGTTCCTGAAGGAGCAGCCCGACCTCAACTGGCGCAACCCCGACGTGCGAGCCGCGATGTACGAGGTGCTGCGCTTCTGGCTTCAGCGCGGCGTCGACGGATTCCGCGTCGACGTACTCTCTCAAATCATCAAGGACGCGCAGTTCCGCGACAACCCGCCGAATCCGGACTTCGTCGAGGGCCAGGACCCATTTCACCGCTGGTTGATGCTCTACAACACGGACCTGCCGGAGGTGCAACCGATCGTGACCGAGATGCGCCGCGTGGTCGACGCGTTCAGCGACACACGCTCGTCACGCGTGCTGATCGGCGAGCTCTACCTGCCGCTCACGCGCCTGGTCGCCTACTACGGACTCAACGCCGAAGGGGTGCTCGAAGGCGTGCAACTGCCCTTCAACTTTCAGCTGATCGCGACCGAGTGGCAGGCGGCGCGCATCGACCGCCTTGTGCGCGACTACGAAGCCGCCTTGCCCGCCGGCGCCCAGCCGAATTGGGTGCTGGGCAACCACGACAAACCCCGCATTGCGAGCCGCGTCGGGCCACAGATGGCGCGGCTCGCGGCCATGCTGCTGCTCACGCTGCGCGGCACGCCGACGCTCTACTACGGCGACGAGATCGGCATGACGGACGTCCCCATTCCCGCCGATGAAGTGCAGGACCCGTTCGAGAAGAACAAGTCCGGCATGGGCCTGGGTCGCGACCCGGAGCGAACGCCCATGCAGTGGAGCGCCGCGGAGCATGCGGGCTTCACGACCGGTACGCCGTGGCTGCGCTTGGCGGCCGACTGGCCCACGCACAATGTGGAAACGCAATCACACGACGCAGGGTCGATGCTGGCGCTCTACCGGCGCCTCATCGCGTTGCGCAGCGCGCAGCCTGCGCTGAACCGAGGCAACTATGAAGCGCTTGAAACCGAAGACGAGGTGCTCGCCTATGCGCGCAACGGCGAAGGACAGCGGCTGGTGGTGATCTTCAACTTCGGCGCCACCTCGGCGCCGATTTCGCCGGCGTTGATGCCGCGCCAGCCGATCGTGCTGGCATCGACCGATCCTGCGCGCGCCGAGTTCATCAAGGGGCCCCTGGTGATGGCGCCCTGCGAAGGCGTCATTATCGGCGCCGTGAACGACAAAGGTCCGACGACACGATGAGCAATCAAGACTTGCCGGTCGGGATCTCGACGTAGCTGTGCGTATGCCAGCGCACGCGCACAGGCCACCTTGCGTCGGCAATGGTTTCCGAATTCACGTCCTTGCCGCTGCCGTAGTTGATCTGCCGGTCGGGGCGCCTGTTGAGGCCGATCAGCAGCACGATGCGGCTGCCCGCCGCAAGCCTGCAAGCCGTCACGCGTTCGGCGGTGAACGCAAGCAGCTGACGCTCGCCGGCCCGAAGAAGCCGGCGACGCACGCGATGGCCTGCGTAGCTGGCGCGGAAGTCGTAGGGATCGAACAGCAGTTGGTATTCGCCGCTTTCCGTCTGCTCGTACAGCGAGATGTTGAAGTCCACGTCCTGCCGCGAGGGCGTGATGTCGAACACGCCGCGCAGGCTGCCGACGATCTCGGTGTCCTCCGAGAGCGGATCACTGACAAAGCTGATGCTGTTGCGCGTCGGAAGTTGCTTCACGCGCAGCGCGTCCGGCCACGGGATGCGCACGTCACGTCGATCGGCGAGATCGACCGAGAGCCGCGCGCTGCCACCGCCTTCGGACGGCGACGGCAACAGGCGGTGCGGGTCGTCGCGCTCGCGGGTGTCGAGGTAAAGGCGCAGCCGGGTACGCTGCGGCGCGTCCAGCGTCGGCACATGGCGCCACTGATCCGCGCCCATCACCTGGTAGTTGACGCGATCCATCAGCAGAGAAGGCTTGTTCGTGCCCTTCAGGATGTGGTCGAGCCATTGGTAGCGCAACTCGGGCAGGTCGACGCGTGCGACGGGGTCAAGCGTGTAGCCGCGCAGCGTTGCCGCCGTGCCGAGCCGGATCGAGACCGCGTCGTAGGGGCCGAGAAGCAGCGTCGTGTCGGCCTGCGGCCGGTTGCGACGATGCTCGTGGTGGAAGTAGAGCGCGCCGGCGTCTGCGCCGTAGTAGCCGGCGAAGCTGAGCACCGGGATGTCGATTCGCGCGAACTGCTCCGCCGACGGCAGGAACTTCTGCCAGTAGCGATCGTGACTTGGGTGCGTCAGCCAGGTTCGGATCAGCCTGCTGCGCCTGCCCAGCAGGACGCGGTCCACGTCCCAGTAGGGGCGATCGCCACGATGCCAGCGCGCGTCGAGTGCCTGCCATATCGTGTCCGGGTCGGCGTCGACGTCGGCCCGCAGGGGCTCGCCATTCGCGTGCTCCTGCGCCCAGCGGACCATGGCGTTGCGGAAGATTTGTCCGGCCATTGGGAAGTCGATGCCCGGCGCCATCGGCGCGATCGTGGCGATGGCCTTGAGTGCCGCCGGTCTCCTGCGGGCGGCGGCCCAGGCGGCGTAGCCGGAGTAGCCGTCGCCGAGCATGCAGACGCGGCCGTCGCTCCACGCCTGCCGGGCAATCCAGTCGATGACGGCGGCGGCGTCTTCGCCGTCGCGAACGAACGGCCACACGGCGCCCTTGCCGTCGGGCGTGCGTCCGCGCACGTACGCGGTGACGCCGACGTAGCCTTTGACGGCGCTGCGCTGGGCGTCGTCCTCGGCGGGATCGAGCGTGAAGCGCAGCAGCGTCGGCAGGGCGCCATTCGTGCGGCCGGGCCGAACCAGGCTCGCATGGATGACACCCGCGCGCACGGGAATCCTGACGTCAGCCTCCGCCACGTAGCGGTTGCGGTTTTCCGCCGCGAACAATTCGGGCAGCAGTGCACCGAAGCTGCGACGCGACTGGTACGAAAGCCAGGTTCGCACGAGCGCCAGAGCATCGGCCTCCGGGAGGCTGCCCTTCGCGCGCCAGAGATCGAAAGCTTGACGCAGCGGCTCTCTATACACCGCCAGCGGGGTTTCGAGCCGCGCCATGATGGCCTGGGCTTGCGCGTTGTCGAGCGGCGACACCAGCTCCTGGAACGAGCGCGCGTAGGCTTCGGCGAAGCCGAGGCGCTCGTCCGCTTCGATCGCGCGCGCACGCGCATAGATGCCGTCGAGGATCGCACGCTGGACCAGGTCGTCGAATGGCTTGCCCTGGCGGCGGTTGCGCAGGGACCGGCTGCTGTCGGAGGCCGCGCGGTAGGCGCCGCTGACGATCTGCAACGCGGTCACGTTGGCCAGGAAGACATCGGTGTCCGCCTCCTGGTACACCGGCAAGATGCGCTGGGCCAGATCTCGCATCAGGTCCGCCGCGGTGGCATCGTCAGGATCGCGCGGTGGTCGGAAACCGAAATCCGCCGCCCAGGCCCACGCGGGCAGCGCAAGAATCAGCCGCATGAGGGCGCGACGCGCACGACTGACGGTTGACTCGGGGTGTCTCATGGTCGCTGCTCCTCGGGCACGGCGTTCGGCGCTTTGACCAGATGCACCACCTGCGTGAACAGCCGGTCGTGCGCCTCTCCGGCCGAGCCTATGTGGATGATGCCCGTGTGCGTGAGCTTGCCCAGCACGTCGATGATGAGTTCGAGCGTGTCGTCGTCGAACGCGCCGAAGGCTTCGTCCATCACCAGCCAGGGCGGTGCCTGCAGCACCACGCGGGCGAAGCCCAGCCGCAACTGCTCGTCCATGCTGAGCTCGCTCTCCCAGCGACCCGTCTTGTTCAGCAATTCTTCCAATCGCTGGAGGCCCACACTCGCCAGTGCGGCCACCATGGCTTCTCTCGGGTAGCTCGACGGTTCCATCGCATACGACAGCACTTCGGCCAGCGTGCCGCGGGGAATGTAGGGCGTGCCGCGCGGCATGTAGTGGATCGTCTCGCCGACGGGCCGGCGCACGGTGCCGGAGCCCCAGGGCCAGAGGCCCGCGAGCGCCCGGAACAGCAAGGTCTTCTCGGTGCCCGGTGTGCCGAGGATCAAGACGCGCTGACCGCGGTGCACGACGAGACCCGGGGTGTCCAGCCGATCGTGGCCGGTCCAGGAGCGAACCCCGAGCGCTTCGATCGCGAGCGCCCCGGCTTCGCTCTCCTCATAGGCGATGCGACTGCCGCCTGCTTGTGCCTCCAGATCGGACGCCAGCATCCGACGCAGGTCGGCGACACGCAGCAGCGTGGCGCGCCAGTCGGCAATGATGCTGAAGTTGTCGACGAACCAGCGCAGCGACGACTGCGCCTGCGTGAAGGCCGCGGCAGCCATCATCAAGCCACCGAACGAAACCTTCCCCGAGAAGTAGAGGGGTGCGGCCACCAGCGTCGGCGCGATGATGGTGACCCAGCCGAAGCCCGCGGTGACCCAGGTCAGGTTGGTCAGCCCGAGCACCACGCGCGATGTGGCGCGCAAGACGTCGCCGAAATGCATGGCGACGCGACGCTTCTCGTCGGCCTCGCCACCAGCCAGGGAGATGCCGTCGAGATGCTCGTTGATGCGCGTCAGCGAGAAGCGCAATTCGCCTTCACGCGCGTAGCGCTCGGCGTTGCGCGAGATCAGGCCGTTGCCGACCCAGTAGGTGACCAGCGAGCCGGCGACCGCATAGGCAATCGCCGCCCACAACATGAAGCCCGGCAACACATGGTCCTTGCCGTCGAAGAAGAGGCTGAAGTCCTTGGAGAGGACCCACAGCACGCTCGCAAAGCTGCCGAACAGCATCGCTGCCTGCAACAGACCCACGCCGAGGGCGACCGACAGATCGCACAGCTTCAGCGTGTCTTCGTGCATGCGCTGATCCGGATGGGTCCCCATCGGGCCGCTGGCCTGGAGCCAGAACGCCCGGCGCGGCTGCAGCCACAGCCCCACGAGGTCATTGACCACGGCCTCGCGCAGCTTCAGCTGCAAGGTTTCGCCCAGCCACCTCTGCGCGACGTTCAAGACCAGCAGCACGCCCGCAATGACCGCGAAGACGCCTACCTGCACGACGAATTCGCTCAGGTCGCGACGCGAGATCGCATCGTAGAACGGCTTGTTCCAGCTATTGAGCTCGATCTGCCCATACGCCGTGAGCGCGACGACCACGACGATCGCGCCCATCAGCGCGACAAGCGTTTTCGCGACCGGGGACACTCGCAAGGCGCCGAGCAACTCGCTGACCTGACGGAAGAAACCGGTCCTTGCAGCCGGCTCGACACGGTTCTCTGGCCTCGCGCTCATCGCCACCGCGGCGCCTGACAAGCGGCGGCCGCGATGCGGCGCGCCGAGACACACGAAATGAACGCGGCGTGGCTCCAGGCCAGTTGCTTCGCCGAGGTCTGCGCGCCGCTGCACTGGTCGAACTGTTCCGACAGGTCACCACCGGCCGGCGTGTACGCACGTACGGTGGCGAGATAGGCGTCACCGCGCTCGAGCCAATGGCGCGCATCGCCGCCCATCGCCGCGGCGCGGAAACAGAACTCGGCGGCGCCGAGCGTCGAGAAGTAGTACGCGCCGCCCGAGTAGTACACGTCGCCGGCGTACCGACCCATCGCCGCGCCACGGCCTGCGGCACGGCCGTGGTTGATTGGATAGGCCGCATCGAACAGCGCGTCGAGTCGCGCCAGCGTGGCCTGCATGCGCGGATCGGCCGGTCCATGCGCGGCCTCGGTGCCGAGGCTGTGGATCGCCGACAGGATCACCGCGATGTCCAGCGCCTTCGGACTCGGCCGGCCGTCCGCCAACACGCGTGAACGGTAGTAGCCGCGCGTCGAGTCGCGATCGTCTGACCGTTCGTCTCGTTCGTCTCGTTCGTCTACCCAGTAGTCGTCGAGCAGGCGCCGCACGGCCCGCGACTCCTCCCGGCAGCGCTGCGCCTGCGCCGTGTCGCCCAAGCCCTCCAGCCATGCCGCGCCTTCGGCCAGCGCGGCCCCTGCGACGCGCAGTGTGTAGTAGTGGTGGCCGAGTTCCTCCTCCCAGATGTCGTATGACGGCTCGCGCCAGTGACGCAGCGTGAAGTCGATGTCGAAACGGATCAGCGGCGTGACCTCCGCCAGCAGGGCCGCGTCGAGGTGCCCGCCGGCCGCCCAGCGCAGCAGCGCCATCGCGCGCAATGGCGGCCCGTCGTGCTGGGGGCGCGCCCATCGGAGGACATCGAGGGTACCGTCGGGGTTCACCCTCGTTTCGGCGACGACGGCATCGCCGTGGGCGCTCGCGAGGTCATGGTCCTCGCGCAGAAACTGCAGGAATTCGGGGGCCACGCGCGCTCTGCGGTCGGGCACCGCGGCAACCGCGCGGCCGTCGAGTCCGTTCACGGCAAGGCTGAAGCGGGTGAAATCGCGCAGATGCTGCAGGGCTTCGTCGCCGACGCGTCGATCGACGTAGAGCAGGCGCAGTGCATCGATGACGACGGCCGAGTCGCGGAACCAATGAAAGAAGTAGTCCGGGTCCGGGTCGTAGCCGCCGAGTACGGGCGAGGCGACGATGGCGCCGGCGATCGGCCGTATGGTCTGACCGAAGCCTGGGCGCTGCTTGACGATCGACACCGGCGAGATACTTGACAGCATCGCGCTCGCCGAATGGGACAGCTGTGTTTCGAGCCAGGACTCGAAAGCCGGGTCTTGCTGGCTCGCCACGCTGAAGGTCACGGTGCAGGCGACCCGAGATGCGGGCTGCTGAAGTCCAAGGCGCGCAGCCCGGCCTGCACTTCGGGCACGCTCATGAACAGTTTCCACAGAAGGCCCGTCCGATGGTTCTCCATCATCACGACGATCGGGCCCTGGTCGATGGCAAGAAAGGTGTTTGCGAACCAGCCTCGCCCCTCGCAGAACGCATCGACGAAGCCGTAGTCTCTCCACAGTCGCGCGCCATGCACCGTGAGGAAATGCCGCAGCACCCGCATCACCTCGGCGGGCGCATACGGCAGGCTGGACAGCGCCGCCGTCGGCGAGATGGTGCCGTTGTCGGTGTCCGGCGCGTGCGCGAGGTAGCCGTCGGGGTCGTCGCTGGCGGTCAGGCCCCAGCAAGATTCGCCGTAGCCCTTGTAGCCCTGTGGATTGGCGACACAATGCGCGCGGTTGATCCGCAGGTGGCGGCAGTTGAGATCCCAGTAGTCGGCGTAGCGATCCTTCAGGCCGTGCGGATCGAGTCCGCAGAACGAGTAGTGCGTGAAGAACAGCGGGCCGCCGTACGGCATGCCCAGCGGCAACTCGACGCCGTAGTACGACTGGCCGTTGAGAAAGCCGGGCCCCGCCGCGAAGCCTCGGTGGTAGACCCGCGGATCGATCGCATGGCGCGGCGAGGCCGCGGCCATCAGGTAGGTGATGAGGCACTCGTTCCAGCCGCGCACTTCATGGTTCATCGCCCAGCCGTGGTTCGGGCTCCAGTGCCAATACAGGACGTCCCGTCCGCCCTGGGTGAACCAGTTCCATTCGACGTCGTGCCACAGCGTGTCGATGTCGCTGCGCAACCGGCGCGCCGCGGTCGTGTCCTCGCTGAAATACTGGCGCGCACAGAGTAGGCCCATGCAGAGGAACGAGGTCTCGACCAGATCGCCCGCGTCGTCCTTGGGGCTCATCGGGATCGTCGCGCCGCTCGCCCCGTCCATGAAGTGCGGGAAGGCGCCGTGGTAGCGCTTGGCGCGCAAGAGGGCGTCCCGCATGCGCCCCAGGCGCTCCAGCGCTGCGTCCCGCGTGACCCAGCCGCGCTCCACCGCGACGATCAAGGCCATGATGCCGAAGCCCGTGCCGCCGATCGCGACCCTGTCGTCGGCCAGATCTTCGCCTGTGGGGCCGACGAGCGTGCGACGGTCGAGCGCCAGGCCGCTGGCGGCATCCGCACCGTCCCAGAAATAGCGGAAGGTCTGCCGCTGCACGGCGTCGATCAAGGCTTCATCGGGCAGGGCTGCCAGTGCCCTCGGGTTCCTGTCATCCTTCAACACGAACGGCTCCTTTCGTTGTCGTCCTGGGTGTCACGTTTGGTTTCACGGACTCATCGGCGCCACGCGGCCGATGCCCCCCCGCAGCATGCCATCATTAGGCCCCCTTGGGTTCTATTCCAAATCCCTGATGAGTCGCATCGATACCCTCATGGCCCGGATGACACTAGCCGAAAAGCTGGGTCAACTGACGATGACTGCCTCCAGCTACACCGTCACCGGGCCGGTGCTCGCGGGGGACTCCACGCAGTCGATCATCGACGGCACCGTCGGCAATCTGCTGAACATGGTCGGCGCCGGCCCCACGCGCGAGATGCAGCGACTGGCCGTCGAGAAGTCACGGCTCGGCATTCCGCTGCTGATCGGCCTGGACATCATTCATGGCCATCGCACGCTCTTTCCGATCCCGCTTGCGGAGGCCGGCACCTTCGACGAAGACCTCTGGGAGCGCACGGCGCGGGAGGCCGCGCGCGAAGGCGCTGCCGAAGGCCTGGCGATGACTTTCGCGCCGATGCTCGATGTATCGCGCGATCCCCGCTGGGGCCGCACCGCGGAAGGACCCGGCGAAGACCCTTGGCTGAACGCACGCATCGCGCAGGCCAAGGTGCGCGGTTTCCAGGGGGCCGATCTGTCATCGGCCGAATCGCTGGCCGCCTGTGCGAAGCATTTCGTCGCGTACGGCGCAGTCACCGCGGGGCGGGAGTACGCCGCCGTGGACATCTCCGAGCGCACCTTGCGCGAGGTGCATCTGCCGGGCTTCGCAGCAGCGGTCCGCGCCGGCGTCGCGACGCTGATGCCCGCCTTTACCGATCTCAACGGCGTGCCGATGACGGCGCACATCCCCTTGCTGCGCGACTGGCTGCGCGGCGAGATGGGCTTCGACGGCGTCATCGTCAGCGACTACAACGCGATCGCGGAATTGATCAAGCACGGCGTCGCGGCCGATCTCGTCGATGCCGCGGTACTGGCGCTCAAGGCCGGCGTCGACATCGACATGATGGCCGACGCGTATCGCAAGGGTCTGCCGATCGCGCTCGAGCGGGGACGGGTGACGATCGAAGAGATCGACGCGAGCGTGCGCCGCGTGTTGCGACTCAAGGAGCAGCTCGGCCTGTTCGACGACCCCTACCGTCGCGGCGCGACACCGGAACTCGCGGCGGTTGTCGCCGAGCGGCACAAGCTGGCGCGCGACGTCGGGCGCAGGGCCGTCGTCATGCTGAAGAACGAGCGGGACACCCTGCCCTTGCCTGCTGCGGCGAAGGCACTGTGTGTCATCGGCCCGCTGGCCGACGCAAGCACCGAGATGAAAGGCCCGTGGTGGGGTGCCGGCGAACACGAGCCGGCCGTCAGCGTGCTTGCCGGCTTGCGCGCCGCGCTGCCGCAGACCGACATACGCCATGCACCCGGCGTCGCCATCGAGGGCATCGACGACGGTGGCATCGAAGCTGCCGTCGCGCTGTGCGACGGCGTCGACGCCGTCCTGCTGTGCCTGGGCGAGCGTGCCTCGATGAGCGGCGAGGCGGCCAGCCGCGCCACGCCCGCGCTTCCCGGTCGACAGCAGGCTCTGGCCGAAGCGGTGACGGCACGTGCACACGCGCTCGGCATCCCCGTCGTCGCGATCTTGTTCTCGGGCCGCCCGCTCGTCGTCCCCTGGCTGTCCGAGCACGCCGATGCGCTGCTGGCTGCGTGGTTCCTCGGCGTCGAAGCCGGCCACGCGATCGCCGACGTGGTCACGGGCMGGGTAACGCCTGGCGGTCGCACGCCGATGAGCTGGCCGCGCGCCGTCGGACAGCTGCCGATCTACTTCGGCCAGCGTCCCAGCGGCCGGCCGATGAATCCCGCCGACTACTACACGAGCAAGTACCAGGACGTCGAAAATACGCCGCTGTATGCCTTCGGTCACGGCTTGACCTACGGCCGGTTTTTCTACGACGAGCTTCAGGTCGAGCCGCGGCGCGTGTGCGAGCAGGACGCGCTGAAGATCAGCGTCAGACTGCGTAACGTTGGCGCGCGCGAGGCTGAAGAGACTGTCTTCCTGTTCGTTCGCGGCAAGCTAAGCCGTGTCACCCGGCCGTTGCTGGAACTCAAGGGCTACGCGAAGCTGCGATTGATGCCGGGCTTTGCCGGCTCGGTGAACCTGGAGCTGCCGGCGGCCGAGTTGCGCTACCTCGGGCCGGACCTGCAGCCCTTGTTCGAGGCGGGCGAAGTCGAGATCCTCGTCGGGCCGAGTGCCGAGCAATCAGGATTGCTGCGCCAGACCATCGAGTTGTGTTGAAACCCTGGCGATCTGGGCGGCGGAAGCTTGGCGCATCTGCGCAGGGGGGCGCGGTCCAGCGCGGACGGGTTGTGACGGCACGCGATTTCGTCCTGATAGGGCCAGTCGACCAGAAGCGCGCCTTCGAGAATCCTTAAGAGTTCATCCACTGCTTTTCGAGCTTTCGGCCTTCGTTGCAGGGCTTCCGCCTGCAAATTTCCCTTGCTCGCGCCTTGACTGCTGCTTGGCATGCGGAAGGCAAAAGGCGTGATATTTCGCGTTCGCCTGGGATTTGTGACGGGACTCGGCTGCTCGCGAGGCGATTTCGCCGCCCGTTGCCGATAGCATCAACGTACTTTCTCAAAGCCAACATGACCAAGCGCAATACCGAAACGATCCTGCGCACCTACGGCTTCTGGATCCTGTCCTCGCTGCGCGATGAATGTCGCGAGTTCCTCGAAGCAAACACGCTCAGGGAATTGATCGAAAGCCCGGGCAATCTACGGTCGACGGTGCTGTTTCGCGATCAGGCGGACGGAACGGTCGAGGTGGTTATCCTGGCGCTGTGGGACTCGATGGAGAGCGTCAAGACGTTCCTCGGCAAGCAAGACTTGCGCAAGCCCAGGATCGATCCGACGGTCCACGCCAAGATTTTCGACCGTGAGCCTTATGTGCGGCAGTACGCGCTTTCCGACCCGCACGCGCTTGCGCTGATCCCTCCGAGTTGGAGACAGGGCTAACGGCGGCTTTCGAGCGTGACGAAGCCCGCTTAGCGCCCTCCGGAGATCTCGGCCAGACGACCGGTTCCAAGGTACAGCCGACATGGCCGAGCGAAGCTGGGCCGAAACTATCGAAGCGCGCCCGGCGCTATGTCGATGCTCGCTCGAAGGTCCGCTCTTCCAAACGCCGAACTAGCGTTCCGGGCCCGGTCCTGCTGATCTCCAGCGCGAGCCGACCGGCTGCTCCGCAGCGGTTGCAGTCCTTCGCCGTGCGCCGACCTATGACTCAGATCGCGCATTCGGCCGGAGAGCCGTCGGGGCCAGCACGTCCGGGCGGCCGACGGCTTCAGGCGTCGGTCTGCCCCGGCTGCAAGAGCTATCCCATATGCCTTGGTGTTCGACGGGCAAGCACCCCATATCATCGCTTTCGATTCGGCCCTAGCACGTGAGCGCTGAGCCAAACGTTCGCGATACACACCAATGAGTCAACTTTCATGGACCGACCTCTTTACGGATGCGTCTCACCTGGACTTTGAGCGCTTGCTTGGCCTGTGGCCCAAGACCGTTTCTGGTTCCGTTGTCCCCATCGGCGCTTCGGCGTTTGGAGACCTTTTCTTTCAGAGGCCCCTTGGCAATGTCGAGAAATTGGACGTCTTGGTGGGTGGTGTTCACTATGCTGCCTCTAGTTTCGACGAATTCAAGAGCCTGATGAATTCCAGGTACTGGCGCGATGCGAACTTGCTGACCGGCGGCGTTCGTTTGGCGCAAAGCAAAGGGCTCCCGAGGAAGCCGTCTCAGTTTTTCGGCTTTGCCGCGCATCCATCGTTTTCGGGCAAGATGAATTGGGCGTTGGCGATGCCAATGGACGCCGTTGATTGGCACCTTGTCTGCGCGAAGACCCTTGACGGCTCACCCCGGTAGTTGCGTATCCCGGCCAGATCAGAAACTGAGTGCAGGGAATCCTGCGGGCGGAGGTCCGTTGCTTGGAATCTATGTCTTGCTGCGCGTCACCCGCGGTTTCTGCGCGGCCACCCTCCGCGACACAGCCCGTTTCGCGTCCACGCGCAGGTCGCGGTTGTTGGCTGAGTGCCCTGTGACCCCTACCCTGGTGCGCGGCACAGCCAGGAACCCCCGGAAACCCCGCATCGGGCACCGTGCCTGCGGCCTTACCATGGCGGCCTGCACGCGGCGCGCGCACCGCGCGCCGGGCGGACACGAGAGGAGACTCCGATGAACGCGATCGCGCCGGCCGCATCGCACTTCGCATCACATTTCGCACCGGACATCATCGCTGCGGGCACCGGCGCGCGCCCGCGCTATCTCGTGACAGGGGGCGACCAGCTGTTCGCCGCCCGCTGGCAGCAGGAAGCGTGCTGGCTCCCCTTCCACGGCGCGGCGCATCACGTGCTGGTGCTGCACGAGAACGGCAGCACGGCGGTGCGCAAGTACGAACGCGGAAAGCTCGTCGCCTCGCGTTCACGACTGGGCACCGTGAGCTTCATCCCGTGCGACGGCACCGAATGGGAAATCGGCGGGCGCTGCGGCGTGGTGCACCTCTACATCGGGCAAGCACTGATCGCGCGTGTCGCGGCCGAGGAAAACCTCGGGCCGACGGTAGAGATCGACCCCTTCTTCGCGATCCGCGACCCTTGGCTGCAAGGCTTCTTCCAGATGCTGGTGAGTGAGGTGGAGTTGTACGGCACCGATCCCTTGAGCCCCGATTCGTTGCTGCTCTCGCAGAGCCAGCACCTGCTGGCCCATCACCTCGTGCGGCGCCACTCTGCGCCGGGGCGCGGTGCGCTGCTGCGCATGGAGGGCGCGCGCCTGCATCCGGCCCTGACGCCGCAGCAGTTGCGCCGGGTGACCGAGCACATCGACGCGCACCTCGCCACGCCGCTGGGTCTGGCCGATCTGGCAGGGCTGGTGCACCTCTCGCAGGACCACTTCATCCGCAGCTTCAAGGCGGCCAGCGGCATGGCGCCCTACCAGTACCTGCTGCGTCGCCGCCTGGAGGGCGCCGCCGAACTGCTGCGCACCGGCGACCTGCCCGTCGAGACCGTGGCCCGGCGCATGGGCTTTGGCAGCCCCGCCTACTTCTCGACGCGCTTTCGTGCGTTCCTCGGCGTGGCACCCAGCGCCTACCGCCGCATGCGCTGAGCAGCGCGGCGACTTGCGCAAAAGCGCGCCACTTTCGACATCCCGTGCTTCGTTCGGGCAGACATGCCCTGGTGTGAGTAGCTGCTCCTAGACTGGCTGCGCAGGCCGATCCCGGCCGCATCACCCCACGGAGACACCATGACCCTGACCGCCTTGAAAGCCACGCCGCCCGCCAGCGCCGCCCACGCGCGCATCACGTTGCCCTATCCGCATTTCCAGAAGCTCGAAAGCTATCCGTGGAAGCCGTGGGTCATGCCGGGCGTTGCCTACAAGCTGCTGAGCATCAACCGGCGCAGCGGCGGTTTCACCTGCCTGCTGAAGGTCGAACCCGGCACCGAGGCACCGGTCCACCATCACCTCGGCGCCATCGAAGTGATCGTGCTCGAGGGCGACATCTACTACGAACGCAACGACATCGGCCGCCCGGGCGACTACATGTACGAGCCCGCCGGCGACATCCATCAGCCGCGCTCCGACGGCGGCTGCGTGCTCTTCTGCGTGTTCGAGGGCGCCATCGCCGGCCTGGGCGAAGACGGCAACATCGTCGGCATTCTCGACGGTCGCAGCATGCTCGAGATGGCCACGCGCGACGGCGCTGCGCAGCACGTGCACAGCTGACGTTCGGAGCCATGCCGCCGCTCAGCGGCGGCATGCGCTCTGCCCGGACGATGATCTGCATTTGCGGATAACGAAGATCACGCTTCCCGAATTGATCCCCCGGTGGTGGACGCATAGATTGGGCATTTCCAGCGAGCCCACGAATGACCACYCCGCCCCGACCGCCTGACACAGCGACTGCATCTTCTCCCCTGAGTCCATGGCTCGTGCTGCTGTTGGCCAGCACCATCGGCCTTTCCGTCGCGAGCAACTACTACGCCCAGCCGCTGCTGCATCGGATCGGTTCGGAGTTCGATCTCTCGACCACTGGGGCCGGCGGCATCGCCACCGCTGCCCAGCTGAGCTACGCCCTCGGCCTGCTATTGATTGTTCCGTTGGGCGACATCGCCGAACGCCGCCGGCTGATCGTCCTCAAGATGCTCATGACGGCCGCAGGATTGGCGCTCACGGCAACGGCGGGGCACGTCGCGCTGGTTCTCCTGGGCACGGCCGTGGCGGGCATCTCGTCGGTCGTGGCGCAGATTCTGCTGCCCTTCGCCGCCCTGCTGGCCGCGCCGCACGAGCGCGGAAAGATCGTCGGAACGATGATGAGCGGGCTGCTGCTCGGCGTGCTCCTGGCACGCGCGGTCGCGGGCATCCTGGCGGATGTGGCGGGCCGAGCGCGGGGAGGTCGCCTGCCGCTGCAACGACCTGGTCGCGCAACCAATCGACCCCTTCGTCGCGCCACGTCCCGGTCGACCAATGCACCTGGATCGCAATCGCGGGGAGCTTCACGGGCAGCTCGACGGTGCACAGCGGCACCACGCGCTGTTGGTTCAACAGTGCCACCAGGCGCTCGGGAACCACCGCGACGAGGGAGGTCCCCGCGAGGAGCTCCGGCAGCATGAAGAAATTCGGCGCGGTCACGGTCGCATCCAGCCCCTTTGCGCGAAACCGCTCGACCACGACCTGGTGGGCGGAGCCGGGGATGTCCGCGAGGGCAAAGCGCCGCTGGGCGGCCGCGGGGTGCAGCGTGGCCGACGCATCGTGCACGCCCACATACCGGTCCTTGAACAGCGGTGAACTCGACTTGAGCGCCTTGAGCTGGGGAATCCATCCAAACGCGATGTCGATGCTGCCGTCGTTGAGGCGGTCCACCAGGGCGCCCTGCCATGCGCCGACCACGCGCAGCCGCACGCCCGGCGCAATGTTCTCGAGCCGAGATATCAGCCGATTCAGCATGAGGGTCTGGCCCACATCCGTCATGTAGACGACGAAAGTCCGTTGCGACTGCGCGGCATCGAACACCGACGGTGCGTTGAGCGCCCGCTCCAGGGCTTGCAGCGCCGAGGCGACGGGGCCCGACCATCGCAGCGCCAGCGCGCTGGGCTGCATGCCGCGCGCGCTCCGCACGAACAGCGGATCTCCGGCGATGCGCCGCAGGCGGGCCAGTTGCGTCGACACGACTGGCTGGGACATGCCCAGGGCATCCGCGGCACGCCCGACATGCCCCTCGCGAAAGATGGCCACGAAGACATTGAGCAACCGGAAGTCGAGCTGGTCGAGCGAAATAGGGCGTTCCATCGATGGAGTTGAAGCAGCGCGTCTCGGCAAGTGCGCGCGGACGTCGCGGGGCCGGCAAGCCGTTTTTCCCTGAGTATCCACCGCAACGCTCGCACTAGCCTTTCAGATAGCCGGTCACGAGGCGCGCCCCTTCGTCGATGAGCGCTTCCATCCGATCGTCCGTCAGCACTTTGGAATGGTGCAGCACCGCGTTATGCGTCAACGCCTCGATGGTGGTGACACATACAAATGATGCGAGTTCCAGGTCATCGACAGCGAGTTCGTCCCGAACTCCTTCGAGATAGGCCCTGAACAGACTGAAATTTTCACGACTGAAGGTTTCCAGCTTCTCGAGCTTTCCCACGCGCGGGATCTGCTCGGCTAGCACTCGATGCAGTTGGGGATCGAGACGGTGCGCTGCTACCGCGACAGCGACGAATGTGCGCATTGCCTTGTCCAGCGGTTGGGTCGAGGCCTGCGTCAACTCGTTCCGAACCGTCTGCATGATCTGCTGTTGGTGGCGCTCGATCACGGCGGCGACGAGTGCCTCCTTGCCAGGGAAATACTGATAGAGCGAGCCGATGCTGACTCCCGAGACTTCCGCGATGCGGTTGGTGCTGGCCTTGTCGAAGCCGTCCTTGACCAGAATGCGAGCGGTTGCCTCGATCAGGGCGTCCACAGTCGCGCGCGAACGCCCCTGGGAGGCGATTTTCCTGGGCCTGGTGATGGGTTTTCTCGCCATTTCTTGATGTCGTCAATGCGAGTAGCAAAAGCGAATGATCGCTCATATTCTGAGCACTCGCGAACAGGCGGCGCAACTTCTTTCATGTAAGACCTGTCGCGCGTGAACCGCTCAGGAGACCATGACATGGACGACACAATGCACCACCTCTTCAGATACAAAGCTTGGGCGAACGGCCAGCTATTGACGGCGCTGGCCCGGCTTGGGGAGAGCTCCCCGATCACCGCATTGGCCATCAAGGCCTTGAGCCACACCTATGTGGTCGACCGCATATTCGCCGCGCACATCAGGCGAGAAGCTCACGCGTACACATCGGCCAACTTGAGCAAGATGCCAACGCTGGAAGATCTATCCGCTGATCTCAGAAGAAGCGATCAGGAATACATCGACTATGTGTCGACGCTCGATCCCGACCAATTGGCCGAACGAATCGACTTCACGTTCACTGACGGCGCAAAGGGGCGTATGTCCCGCGAGGAAATGCTCATGCATATTGTCACGCACGGAACAGGTCATCGTGGACAGGTCAGCGCAGTCATGCTGCTGAATTCCGTTCCGCCGGCCAAGGATGGATTTACGACCTATCTACACGAGGCGGAGGCGTCAACGCGAAGGCGGGCTTTCGCTTGAACGCCGTTGAGCTGTGCGGTCGAGCTATTGGGTGGCTCTGCTTCGTGCTCGGGATCTGGGGCAGTCACGCCCTGGGCGCGGCGGCGGGAGCGGGGTTCGCCTGGTACCTGGGGTCACCCACGCTTGCCGATACTGCCAAACACTTTGTGGTCGCTGAAACGAATCGATTCCACGACGAGCGGATTTTTGCGCCTCACGCCCGGCCCCAAGGCGTACAGTGATCCAGTTGGACTTCCTGTGCGCCTCTAAAGGCAGGCGTGGCCTCTGGTAGGCATCCGCAGCATGAAAGGAAGTCCAGGCCCGGCGGCGCAACACCGCTGGGCCTCCTGCTCGCCCTGCGACGGTTCATGGAACCCTTTTCTCCTCCCTCGTCCTCCCTGAGGCGAGTTTCTTGCCCAGCCTACGCGCTGGGCATTCTTTTGCCCCCGCCTCGGGTGCCCGTCGGTCGTTTGGCACAGTACGATCTCTCCATATGGACAACCACGACCTCTTCGCCCACCCGCCGACTCTGCTGCGCATGCCCTCCTGGCTCGGCCCCGGCGTCTATGAGGAAAGCGAGCTCGCTCTCGAACCAGGCGACTACAAGGTGACGCCCGGCGAGCGCTGGACCGTCACCGCGCTCAAGACTGGCGAGACCGTCTACTCCGGGATCGGACCGGTGGAGGTCGTCCGGTCAAAGGCTCGGACTTAGGCACCGTCGGGGCCGTCGCCGACCCCGGCCCAGCCCTGGAAATGAACCAGTAGGACCAACAGCTTCGCGTTCGTTCGAGCTTAGGTCAACCGCGCATCCGACTCGTGTGGGCGGCGCGCGACAAGGTCGCGAAGCATGTGCCTTGCGTGTGAAATTTCTCGGGTATGGCCACGGCAGGCGCTGCACAATTTCTGCCATGACCACCCATCGACTTCCGCCCCTGTATCGCTACGCCTGGTGGTTGCCAAGCGCATGGTCTGCGCTCGCAGTGATACTGGCCGATGCGACGCTGCGACCGAGCGAGCAGAGYCTTCTCCTCGTGGTCGCAATTCTGTGTGCCCTCCCTTGGTCGCTCGCCCTTCTCCTTCTCGACCTGAGCCAAGGGTTCGCGGATCGTGCGGCGGTCATCGTCATTCTTGCCTTGTTCGCCAACGCGGCTGCAGTCTGGTGGTTCACGGGCATCCTGCGAGCTCGCTTCGTCAGCCGTCACCCCGACGATCTGCGGAAGACCTGAGCCGTGCCGCCCGATACGCTTTCGCCATGCGCCTCGAACCCTGCCGCATCGTCGAATAGGCTTGCCACAGAAAAACCAATGCTGCCTCCGAATGTGCCTGCGAGGGCTTCGAGGAACATCCAGGAAACGTGAAGTACTCGCCCGCGAGCGTGGAACCAAGCGATGCCGAAACCTGTTCCACTTGAGGAACCTGCTTCCCCACATGAGGTCGCACCATGAAAGTTTCCTCCGCCGACCATGACTATCTGGAGCGACTTGCTCGCCGTCGTGCAAGCGCCAAGATGGGCTGGTACATCCATGCGTTCGTATTCGTTCTGGTGAACCTGCTCCTCATTCTGCTGGCTACCTCGCGCGGGCAGAACTGGTATGTATATCCGCTCCTCGGTTGGGGCCTGGGCCTCCTGGTACACGGCGCGGTGGTATTCCTTGTCGCGCCGGGCGGGGATCTCTACAACCGGCTGCTGGAGCGCGAGCGCAAATCGCTGCGGCGCGGTGACCGTCGATGATGAGTCGTCTACGGGCGTACGCCCGACGACGCCAACCTGCGCGCCCCGCAACCCCATAGCCAGGCTGATCCGCTCTCTGCCCCCGCCACTGATGCTGTTCGGGGCGACTCCGCGCGCCTAAGCTTGGCTGCACGCCAATTCGCGACGCACGTGGCGCGTGCACTTCCAGGTTCCAACCCATGCCATCGATCGACATCCGCAAACGCAACCTCAGCATGGAGATGATCTTTCACGAAGGCGGAACGCCCGTCAGCCGCCCGGTGCTGGTGGCCACCGCCTGCGCGGTGGTCCGCAACCCGTACGCGGGCCGCTTCGAGCCCGATCTGATGGACTTCATGGAGGCGCTGAAGCCGCTGGGAACGAGCCTTGCGGAAGAGCTCGTGACCACGCTCGGCAAGGCGCGCGTCGAAGCCTACGGGAAAGCCGCCATCGTCGGCGTGAACGGCGAGACGGAGCACGGCGCGGTCTGGCACGAGGCGGGCGGCTGGGCGATGCGCGAGGCGCTCGGCCACTCGAAGGCGATCGTGCCCTCGGTCAAGGCCGTGGCGAACGCAGGCTACCGGCTCATGGTTCCGCTGCATCACATTCGCGCGGCCTATGTGCGCAGCCATTTCTCCTCGGTGGAAGTCGGCATGCAGGATGCCCCGCGGCCCGACGAGATCCTCTTTGCCCTCGCCATGTCGACCGGCGGCAGGGTGCACGCGCGCGTGGGTGGGCTGCGTGCCGATCAGATCGCGGTCGACGACGGCCAGCGCTAGCAGGAACCGCCGCCGTGTACGTGCCTGACGAAGCCGACCGGCGGCTCGCGGAAGAACGGGTCACGCAGTTCGCCGAGCAGACGCGTCGCTTCCTCGCAGGACAGTTGGCCGAGGAGGACTTCCGGACCCTGCGGCTGCAGAACGGCCTCCACATCCAGCGCCACGCACCGATGCTCCGGGTGGCGATCCCCCATGGGATGCTCGACACCACGCAGCTTCGCATGCTGGCGCATGTGGCGCGACGCTGGGACCGCGGCTACGGCCACTTCAGCACGCGACAGAGCGTCGAGTTCCAGTGGCCGCGGCTGGAGGATGTACCGACCCTCCTCGCGGAACTGTCGACGGTCCGGATGCATGCGCTGCCGCCTCCCGGCAACGGCATGCGCCACGCGGCGGCGGATCGCTTCGCGGGCGTCGCGCCCGACGAGCTGATCGATCCCCTGGTGTGGTGCGAGCTGATCCGGCAATGGTGGCTGCGGCATCCCGAACTTGCCTTCCTGCCGCGGAAGTTCAGGATCGCGGTGAGCGGCGCGCGCACCGATCGGGCGGCGGTCGACCCCCACGACATCGGCTTGCAGGCGGTCGAACGCGAAGGACAGACGGGATTCAGCGTGCGGGTCGGCGGCGGCATCGGGCGCACGCCGATCGTCGGCACGCTGATCCACCCGTTCGTGCCGTGGCCGCACCTGCTGACCTATCTCCAGGCCACGCTGCAGGTGTACGAGATCCACCGCCGCCGGGACAGCAGGTACAGGGCGCGCATCAGGGCCCTCGTCAGGGACCTCACGCCGGTGGGCTTCGCGGACCAGGTCGACCAGGCATGGAGTCGCACCAGGAATGGTCCCGACACCCTCGGCGAGGTGCACGTCGAAGTGATCGCCGCGCGCTTCACGCGGCCGCCCTACGATCCGCGCGCCGCCGATGTCGATGACGGGAGCGGGCCCCTCGCTTCGACCCACGCCGGATTCGCGCGCTGGCTGCAGGACAACGTGCACGGCCATCGCGTGCCGGGTTACGCCGCGGTCAGCCTGTCGCTCAGGAAGGCCGGCGTGCCGGCTGGCGACATCAGCGCCGACCAGATGGATGCGGTGGCCGATCTCGCGGATCGCCACGGCTTCGGCGAACTGCGCGTCTCCCAGGCGCAGGACCTGATCCTGGCGGATGTGCGGCGCGACCATCTCTTCCCGCTGTGGCGCAAGCTCGACGTCCTGGGGCTGGCGATGCCCGACGCCGGCTTGTCGACGCGCGGGATGTCAGGCCCCGGAGGCGAGCCCCGCACGCGCCCCGATGCGATCCAGGAGCGGCTGGAAGACCTGGACCATCTGTTCGACCTCGGCGACATCGACCTCGACATCTGCAGGTGCATCGTGCGCGACCCGACCCCGGACGAGATCGAGCGGCTCGTCGACACCTACCTGGCACACCGCGACAGCGAGGCGGAGCGCTTCATCGACGTAGTGGATCGCCTCGGAAGCGAGGTGTTCAGGCAGGCCGTCCGGAGCCAGGTTCTCCAGACGCCATGCGCCAGCGCTCCGGGTTCTCGTTTCGGAGGATTCTGATACCTTGCATCGGCTGCGATCGCTACGCTTGGGGTCATGAATCCAGCTCGCCGTTTCTCTGCGTTCCCCAGCATCCCGACCATGGTGGGAAGCCCTGGCATGTCGACCGTCGATGACGGCACGGCGTTCGACACGGCCATCCCGGCGACCTTCACTGCCGAGCAGGTCGAGTCGATCCTCGCCTTGCACGACATGATCGTCGACGCCAAATCCGGCGTGGCGCAGCTCCTGAAGTCATTGACGCCAACGCGCTTCAGTGCGGCGCAGGCCGAGTGCATCCGTGAGCTCCTGAGCTTGAACGTCCAAGACTTCCACGCGACCTTGGCCGACACCATGGAGCTCTGCCCGCTTCGGGACCGGCTGCGTGCGAGCGCGCGACGGCTCTCGTAGGATTCTCAGGCCGTGCTCGACACTCTGGCGCGGGTACTCAAGGAAGCAGTTCGAACTTCAAGTCGGCCAGCGGCGTGACCTTCTCTTCCCGCGTCATCTTGTATTCGGTGTTCGGGCCGAGCCACTTGTTCCACAGCCTGTCCAACTCGCCCTTCTTCTCCAGCGAATAGAGCGCTTCGTTCACCTTGGCCAGCAGCACCGGCTCGTCCTTTTTCATCCCGATGCCGATCGGCTGCAGCACCATCGGGTCCTTGATCATCTTCAGCTCGACGCCCTCGGTCTTCGACTGGTTGACCAGCTTGGTGATGGTCATGGTGTTCGCCACCATGCCCATCGACTTGTTCTGCTGGACGGCCATGAAGGCCGAGCCGGTGTCCTGGAAGGTCACGGCTTCGGAACCGTTCATCTTGATCGACAGCTCCGAAGTCGATCCCTTGGTCGAACTCAGGCGCTTGCCCTTGAAATCGGCCTTGGTCGTGCCCGGGTCCGACGCCTTGACCGCCAGCATTTCCTTCGCGACGTAATACGGGTCGCTGAACTGGATCTGCTCACCGCGGCTCTTGGTGTAGGCCAGGTTGGCGATGGTCACGTCGACGCGACCGAGCTTGACCTCGGGCACGCGGGCCTCGACCGACAGCGGCGTCACCTTGGCCGTCAAGCCGAGCTCCTTCGCGATGGCGTTGCAGAGGTCCACGTCGTGACCGACCATTTCGCGGGTCTTCGGGTCCGGCGCCGCAAAGGGCGGCACGTCGGCGAAGGTGCCGCACTTGAGTTCCTTGCGCGCAGCGATGTCGCTCCACTGGTCGGCCTGGGCCGCGAGCGAGCATGCGCAGAGGACCGCGCCGAGGGCGGCAAGACGAAACACGTTGGCATTCGACATGGGAAGCTCCTGGGAAGAATATCGGGTGAACAAGAAGAGGAAATCGATCGGCTCAATGCGCCCGCAGGTCCGACAGGAATCGCTGCGCGCGCGGATGCTGGGGTCGGGTGAAGAAGGTCTCTGGGTCCGCCTTCTCCAGGATGCGACCAGCGTCCATGAACCAGACGCGGTCGGCCACCTCGCGCGCAAAGTTCATCTCGTGGGTGACGCACATCATCGTCATGCCCTCGTTGGCCAGACTGCGCATGACCGACAGCACCTCGCCGACCATTTCCGGGTCCAGCGCGCTGGTCGGCTCGTCGAAGAGCATGGCCGGTGGCTCCATCGCCAGGGCGCGGGCGATCGCGACGCGCTGCTGCTGGCCGCCAGAGAGCTGTGCCGGATAGGAATTGGCCTTGTTCGACAGCCCCACGCGCTCCAGCAGCTGGCCGGCCCTGGTCTTGGCGTCGCCGCGCTTCACACCCAGCACATGCACCGGCGACAGCATGATGTTGTCCAGTACGGACAGATGTGGAAACAGGTTGAAGCTCTGGAACACGAAGCCGATGCGGCTGCGCAGCTTGTTCAGCGCATGGCTGCTCATCGGGGCATGGATATCGTGGCCATCGAACAGCAACTGGCCGGACTTGATTTCCTCCAGTCGGTTGACGGTTCGGATCAAGGTCGACTTGCCGGAGCCCGAGGGACCGCAGACCACGACCACCTCGCCCTTCTTGACCTCGGCGTTGACGTCGGTCAGCGCCTGATAGTCGCCATACCATTTGTTGATGTTGGAAAACAGGATCATGGTGTCGTCCTCGCGCGGCTTCAGCCGTGCGCTGGGTTGTTCAAGCGTTTCCATGGTCGGTCTCCGTTCTTTGTTTCGCTCACCGCGCGAATCGCGGCGTCAGGAGTTGGCTGCCACCGGCGGCAGCGGCAGGCCGTCCTCGGTGCTGGCGGGTGTCGCGCTGCCGAGCCGCTTGTGGGCGATTCGCCGCTCCAGCCATTGCGCCAGCTGGGTCAGGCTGAAGCAGACGACGTAGTAGGTCATCGCCAGGATGAAGAACACCTGAAACGGCTTGGTCAGCAACTGGTTGTTGATCTGATTGGCGGCGAAGGTGAGTTCCTGCACGTTGATCACGTAGCCCAGCGTGGTCTCCTTGATGGTGGAGATGAACTGGCTCAGCATGCTGGGGAGCATGTTGTAGAGGGCCTGGGGCAGGACCACGTAAGCCATGGTGCCCAGGTGGCTGTGGCCCAGCGCGCGGGCTGCCTCGGTCTGTCCCTTCGGCAACGCCTGGATGCCGGCGCGGACCACTTCCGACAGGTACGCGCCTTCGTAGATCACCAGCGTGCACAACATCGTGGTGAAACCGGAAACGTCCCGCCCGATCAGGATCGGCACCAGGAAGTACACCCACAGGATGACCATCAGGAGCGGAACGCCGCGCACGATGTACACCAGCACCGTCGCCGGCCAGCGCAGCGCGCGCCAGGGGGAAAGGCGCGCCAGTGCCAGCATCACCGACACGGGGAAGGCCAGCACGATGCCCAGCACCGAGAGAATGAGCGTGGCAACGATGCCGCCGAGCGGCCCGTTCGGGTACTGCCCGACCAGCAGCAGCAGCCAGTTGTCGCGCAGGATGTCGAAGATGCCGAACATGTCTTACCTCGCCCCGGAAACGCGATAACGGCGTGCGATCCAGGCGCCCACCGCCATGATGAGCAAGGAGACCAGCAGGTACATCGCGGTCGCCACGCTGTACGCCTCGAAGGTGCGGAAGCTCTGGCTCTCGATCTCCTTGACCGCATGGGTCAGCTCCGCCACCCCGATGGCCATCGCCAGGCTGCTGTTCTTGAACAGGGACACGCTGTGGTTCACCAGGGCCGGCACCGCATTGCGCACCGCCTGCGGCAGCATCACGTGCCGCATCGCGCCGATGTAGCCGTGTCCCAGGGCACGCGCCGCCTCGGACTGGCCTGGCGGGATGGCCCGCAGGCCGGAGCGCATGTCCTCGCTGAAGTAGGCGGCCTGGCAGAGGCCCAGCGCCACGATCGAGATCAGCGCCTCGGCGTTGTTGTTCGACAGCCAGGCTTGCACGGCGTCCGGCAGCAGGCTGAAGATGCCGAAGTACCAAAGCATCAGCTGCACCAGCGTCGGCACATTGCGGTGATAGGAGACATAGGCGGCGACAGCCCGCTCGGCCACCGTGTTGGCGCTGAGCCGGACCACCAGCAGGACGACGGCCATCGACATCGCGAGCAGCCAGGAGCCGACCGCGATCTTCAGGGTCAGCACCATCCCGTGCAGCAGCATGGCGCCGAACTCGGGCTTCAGCAGGATCGCAAAGAGGTCGAAGTCCTTCATGGCGTGCTCAGGTGTGAACGGGCGAAGCTCAGGCCCGCACCGTCTCCGGCTTGGCGGTGGAGAGGCCGCCGGGCACCTGCAAGGTCGGCGTGATCTCCATGTGGCCGATGTTCACCGCCACAGGCGCCGCGATCGCGAAGGCGATGGCATTGGCGATGTCGGCTGCCTCCGGCAACTCATAGCCTTCGACGAAGCGCTTGCGCGTCTCCTCGGAGTCGCCGTGCACGTGCGCGAAGATGTCGGTCGCCACGCGGCCCGGGCAGATCTCGGTCACGCGCACCCGCTTGCCGAAGCAGTCGACGCGCAACTGGCGCGACAGCATGCTGACCGCCGCCTTGGTCGCGTGGTAGGTGCTGTTGCCGCCGAAGTTGTAGGCCGCGGCGATCGAGCTGATGTTGACCACGTGGCCGCTGTCGCGCGCCACCATGCCCGGAACGACCAGCCGGCAGAGGTGCAGCACGGCGCGCAGATTGACGTCCACCAGCAGGTCGATGCCTTCGGCGTCGGCCTTCAGGATCGAGCCCGGCCGATCGACGCCGGCGTTGTTCACGAGAACGTCGAACTCGACTTCCTTCGTCAGCGCGGTCACGCCGTGCAGGTCGCTCACGTCGATGGCGTGCGGGATGCAGCCCGTGCGCGCGGCGAGTTCTTTCAGCTTGGCGCCGCTGCGGGCCAGCGCATGGACCTGCAGGCCTTCCTTGCAGAGGCGCTCGACAACGGCGGCGCCGATGCCGGAGGAGGCACCTGTCACCAGGGCGGTCTTGTAGTCGGAGAAGGGCATCTGGGTCACTTTCTTTCTGTGGGATGGCGGCCGGTCGCGCCCTTGTCGAATGCGCCTTCGGACCGCGATGAATTCACTGTATCGACCTCAGGTTCGGCGCGCCAAGACGGTTTGGCTGTGGAGCGATAAGGCCCCCTTATGTCGCCCTGGAAGCGTGCGCGCCAAGTTAGGGTAAGCACCATGTCCGTGCCTGCTCGACAGCGCGCTTCAGGCGGCCTGGCGCGAGATCGGGACCACACGACCGTGCGCCTCGACCACCTCGCGCACCCCGCGCGCCAAGGTCACCGCGCCGGGCGTGTCGCCGTGGACCAGGATCGAATGCACGCGCATCGGGATCTTGTTGCCGGCGTAGGTGGTGACAGTGCCCTCCGCCAGCAACTGCCGGACACGCGCCAGGACCCGTTCGGGGTCGTGGATCACCGAGTCCGGCATCTTGCGCGGGATCAGCAGCCCTGCTTCGTCGCAGGCGCGGTCGGCCAGGAAGGTGGTGCGAAGGCGCAAGCCGCAGCGCTGCGCCGCATCCTCGATGGCCCGGCTGGCCGAGGAGCTGATCGTCAGCGAGGGATCGAAGTCCGCCACCGCCCGCACCAGCGGCGTCGCGAGCTCCGCATCCGCCGCCGCCAGGTTGCCGAGCGCGCCATGAAAGCTCATGTGCGTCATGCGGTGCCCCGCGGTGCGTGCGATGCCTGCCAGGGCACCGAGCTGGTAGACCACGGCCGCGACCAGCTCGCCCGTGTCCATCTGCATCGGGCGGCGGCCGAAGCCGGCCAGGTCCGGGAAGCCGACATGCGCGCCCACATCCACGCCGCGCGCCAGCGCCGTGCGCACGGTGCGGTCCATGATCTGCGGGTCGCCCGCATGGAAGCCGCAGGCGACGTTGGCCGACGAGACGATGCCCAGCAGCGCCTCGTCGTCGCCCATGCGCCAGGAGCCGAAGCCTTCGCCCAGGTCCGCGTTCAGGTCCATGTCCATGGTGCTTTCCTTGTCGTCAGATGGGATGCAGGTCGACCAGGGCCGTGCCGTAGCCGACAGTCGCGCCGTCGTCGGCCCGCAGCGCGGCGACGGTGCCGGCTCGCGGGGCGCTCACCGGCAGCAGCAGGACGCCGATGCGCAGCAGTCCGAGCGTCTGGCCGGCCTGTACGCCATGGCCGACGCGCACGAACGGCGCCGTCGCGCAAGGGTGGGCGTGCAGGAACACGCCGACGCAAGCGGCGCTCACGGTGTCGGGAGCGGGCCCTGCCTGGGTTGGAACCGCCTCGCCCTGCCGCCCCAGCCGCACGGTCGCACCGGGCATCCGCAGTTCGAGGAAGCCGATGTCCGTCGCCGCCATCCAGCCGGCGATCTCCCGCAGTTCATGAGGCGCCTTCTTCATGCAGCGCCCCCCATCGGCCCGCTGCGGTGCAGTGCCACCATGCGTGCCACCTTCGCCAGCCAGGCCTCCTTCAGTTCCAGCGCGGCCACAGCCTCGTCCCAGGTCGTCTCGATGAAGCGGATCCGGCTGCCGATCGGCGCCTGGCCCAGCCGCCACAGATCGGCCTCGATCACGGTGCCGAATTTGGGATAGCCGCCCGAAGGCTGCGCGTCGCGCATCTGGATGATCGGTTGCCCGCTATGGGGCACCTGGATCACGCCGGGCACGATGCCATGTGAGCGCATTTCCATCGGAGCGACCGGCTGCAAGGCCTCTCCAGCGAGCCGGTAGCCATAGCGATCGCTCTGCGCCGTGATGCGCCATTCACCGGCCCAGAAAGCCTCGCGTGACGCGGCCTCGAAACCCAGGTATTCGGCCGCCGGCAACACCCGCAGCGCGACCCGCCCGTCGACCTCCAGCGGCAAAGCGATGGCCGGCGGCACCAGGCCGAAGCCGGTCTGGCAGGCGCGCTTCGGCTCGGCGGCACCCAGCACGTCCCCCTTGCGCAATGCCCGCCCCTCGTGCCCACCGAAAGCGCCGCGCATCTGGGTGCTGCGCGAACCCAGCACCTCCGGCACATCGATGCCGCCCGGCAGGCACAGCAGCGCACGGCTGGCGCGCTGCGCGCCCTGCGGCAGGCCCAGCGTCAGCACCTGGCCGGCCCGCGCCTGGTGCGACCACCACGGCAGCAGCGGTTGCGCGTCCAGCTTCGCGCCACAGTCGGCGCCGGTCAGTGCGAAGGCGCAATCCCCGGTGAAGCGGACCTTGAACGGAAAGACCGGGATCTCGATGCCCGCAGCGCCGACCTCGTTGCCCAGCAGGAGATTGCCCGCCGCGAGCGCGAGATCGTCCATGGCACCGGCGGTACCCACGCCGAAGCGCAGGCTACCCAGGCGCCCGAGGTCCTGCACGGTCGCCAGGGCCGCGTTGGAGAGTATCTCGATCATTTTTCTATCCCTTCCACCAGGAAGCGAATGCGGTCGCCCGGCTGCAGTGTGGCCGGCGGATTCCGCCCCGGGTCGAAGAAGACCATGACGGTGCTGCCGATGGTGTTCCAACCGCTCGGCCCGGCGGAGGCCGAGACACCGGTCTGCGCCCCGCCGATCGACACGGCGCCACCCGGAATGCTGAGCACCGGCACCTTGCGCCGCGGCGTCGCGATGCGCGGGTCCATGCCACCCAGGTAGCAGTAGCCGGGATGGCTGCCCAGCGCATACACCGGGTACAGCGGCGCGCTGTGCAGCTCGACGATCTCCTCGACCGACAGGCCGGTGTGCGCCACCACGTCCGCCATGTGCGGACCGCCGGCACCGCCATAGCGCACCGGCAGCTCGACCACCCGGCCTTCGCGGGTGAGCGGCGTGACGGCCTCCCAGGCGGCATCCAGCCGCGCCTTCAATGCATCGAGCGCGCGCGGCGGACGAACGAAGCTCAGCATCAGGTTGTTCATTCCGGGCACGGCCTCGCGCACCTCGGGCCATTCGGCGGCCTCCTGCGCGAGCGCCCAGATGCGCTGCTGCGAATGAAGCTCCATCGCCCCCGGGGCTTCGAACAGCAGCGCGGTCGTGCCCAGCAGGCTCACCGTCGGGACCGATCCGGATGTCGAGGAGTTCACGGCGCGTTCCTTCGCTGCAGCCAGCGTTCGAGGTGGTGGATGTCAACGCCGCCGGTGGCAAAGCCGTCGTCCTGAAGCAGCGCGCGATGCAGTGGCACGTTGGTCGCGATGCCGTCGACCTGCAGCTCGCTCAGCGCGAGCCGCATGCGATCCAGCGCGTCCTCGCGACTGGCGCCATGCACGATCAGCTTGCCGATCATCGAGTCGTAGTACGGCGGCACGCGGTACCCCACCCCCGCGTGCGAATCGAAGCGCACGCCGAAGCCGCCGGGCACGCGCCAGCCCGTGATGCGACCCGGCGACGGCGCGAAGCTGACCGGATCCTCCGCGTTGATGCGGCATTCGATCGAATGGCCCCTGCAAGGGACGTCGGCCTGCGTGATCGTCAACCGCTCGCCACGCGCCATGCGCAGCTGTTGCTGCACGATGTCGATGCCCGTGGTCATCTCGGTCACCGGATGCTCCACCTGCAGCCTCGTGTTCATCTCGATGAAGTAGAAAGCGCCCTTCTCGTAGAGAAATTCGAAGGTGCCGACGCCGCAGTAGCCGATCTGCCGGCAGGCCGCCGCGCAACTCTCCCCGACCGCGGCGATCAGCGCCTCGTCGATGCCGGGCGCCGGTGCTTCCTCGATCACCTTCTGGTGCCGCCGCTGCAGCGAGCAGTCCCGGCTGCCGAGCCAGATGGCCTGGCCGTGGTCGTCGGCCAGCACCTGGATCTCCACATGCCGCGGATGCAGCAGAAACTTCTCGATGTAGACCTCGGGGTTGCCGAAGGCGCGTCGCGCCTCTTCGCGCGTGAGCGCCAGCGCCTCCAGCAGCTCGCCCTCCTCCCGGACCACGCGCATGCCGCGACCGCCGCCACCGCCGGCCGCCTTGACGATCACCGGGTATCCGACCTCGCGCGCCAGCGCGCGCACGGCCTCCGCATCGTCGGGCAACCCATCGTCCGGACCCGGCACGCAGGGCACGCCGGCCCGACGCATCGCGCGTTTGGCCGCGACCTTGTCGCCCATCACGCGGATGCAGGCGGCGCTCGGTCCGACAAAGCGCAATCCGGCCTGCTCCACCTTCTCGACGAAGCCCGCGTTCTCCGACAGGAATCCGTAGCCGGGATGAATCGCCTGCGCACCGCTCACCTCGGCCGCATAGAGCAGCGCCGACTGATCGAGATAGCTCTGGGCAGGGCTGGCCGGACCGATGCACAGCGCCTGGTCGGCCTGTCGCACATAGACCGCATCGCGGTCGGCGTCGGAGTGCGCGACCACCGTCTTCAGGCCCAGGCCGCGGCAGGCGCGCAGGATTCGCAAGGCGATCTCGCCGCGGTTCGCAATGAGGACGGTGTCGAACATGGTGTCCTTCTCAGGCAAGGCGGAACAATGGCTGGCCGGCCTCGACCTCGTCACCGGATCGAACAAGCACCTCGGAAATGGTGGCGTCGGCCTCGGCGCGCACTTCGTTGAAGACCTTCATCGCCTCGATCACGCACAAGGTCTGGCCGGCCGCGACCTGCTGGCCCGGCTGCACGAACAGCGGCTCGCCCGGCGACGGCTGCAGGTGGATCACGCCATAGAGCGGCGCCAGGCATTCGACCGGGCTCGCTGCAAGGTCGACGGAGGGCTCTCGGATTGCGCCAGGCAGTTCGACGCGTGCACCGTCCCTCTCGTGCGCGGTGGCCTGCGGGGCGGCGCAGGCATCATCTGCGCCGCGCCCGGCTTGGGCCCGCGACGTCGACACCCCCTGCTTCACCAGCCGCAACGTGCAACCGTCTGCGCTGTACTCCAGCTCCGACAGCTCCGAGGCCGCCAGTGCGTCGATGAGGATCTTGATCTGTTCCTGATTCATGCCGGACCCGCCGCGAAAGGGCGGGATCTCCTTGGTGGCCGACGCATTCCGCGAACGCGTGACGGCAGGCATGAACGGTAGCCCGCGAAGGCCGCGAAGCCAAAGACGGATTGGCTGTGCCGGGATAAGGTCGGCTTATGACGCCTTGGCCAGCACCGGCTCCGCGGTCGCGGCGGCGTTGTTCGAAAGCTCGGTGACGAGTTCGAGCAGGATGTCCTTCACCGCCTGCGCCGGCTCGGAGAGCGGCAGGTGGTCCGACTGGCACAGGGCCAGAGGCGCCTCGATCACCGGGTCGACGATCTGGAACTGCCAGGCGCCACAGGCCGCCACCACCTCGCGCGCCATCGAAGCCGGCAAGATGGTCGCACCCAGGCCGTCGGCCACGGCCGCGGTCAGGGTGAAGGCGGATTCGATCTCGGCCACGACGCGCGGCGTCGCGCCAAGCCGGCTGAAGGCCGCATCGACCAGTTTGCGCACCACGTTGTAGGGACGCGGCAGGAAGAGTTCCATCTCGCGCAGATCGGCCAGCCGAACCGGTTGGGCCGGTGCCGGGATCGACGCCGGCCCGACCAGGAACAAGGGCTCCTTCAGCAGCGGCAGAAAGGTCAAGCCATGGATCGCCTTGTCGCCGTAGAGCACGGCCAGATCCATCCGGCCGTTCATGATCAGTTCGCTCAGCGTGGTGCCGTAGTTCTCGTTCAGGTACAGCAGGATGCCCGGATGGCGCGCGCGCACCGTGCGCAGCAAAGGCAGCGAGAGCGCCGCCGCCGCCGTGCCGGGCGCGAGGCCCACCGACACCTGGCCCGAGACGCCCTGCCCGGCAGCCTCCATGTCGATCTGCGCCTGCTCGCACTGGCGCAGGATGATCTGCGCATGCCGGTACAGCACCTTGCCGGCCTCGGTCGGCGTCACGCCGCGCTTGGTGCGCACCAGCAGTTGCTGCCGCACCTCGCCCTCCAATGTGGCCAGTTGCTGGCTCAGCGCCGGTTGGGCAATGAAAAGAACCTCGGCGGCCTGTGTCAGGCTGCCGATGTCCACGATCTTCACGAAGTATTTAAGTCGCCGCAGGTTCACGCCTGCCTCCGAAGCAAAAGTCGAGCCTAGCACCGGCCCCGAGGCCGGGCCATCAGGGCCTTCCATAAGCTCTACCTATACGACCAGAGCGAACTCGTCTTGGCGTCGCGAGAGCGATCTGCGTACCGTACGGTCCTGCCATCCCACTCCAGGAAGTCATGACCACCTCCCGCATCGCAGAGCGCGTCCGCCGCATCAAGCCTTCGCCCAGCACCTCGGCCGCCGACCGCGCCAACGAGCTGCGCCGCCAGGGCAAGTCCATCGTGAACCTCGTCGTCGGCGAGCCCGACTTCGACACCCCCCTGCACATCCGCCAGGCCGCCGCCGCGGCGATGGACAAGGGCGCCACCCGCTACACCCTGATGGCCGGAACGGTCGAGTTGCGCGAAGCCATCATCGGCAAGCTCCAGCGAGAAAACGGCCTCCGCTATGCGATGAACGAGATCATCGCCACCAACGGCGCCAAGAGCGCGATCTACAACGCCTTCGCGATCACGCTGGAGTCGGGCGACGAAGTCATCGTGCCCGCACCCTACTGGGTGTCCTACCCCGACATGGTGCTGGCCTGCGACGGCAAGCCGGTGATCGTCGCCTGCCC
Organism: Variovorax sp. P1_G12; assembly: GCF_056405555.1. Lineage (NCBI taxonomy): Bacteria > Pseudomonadati > Pseudomonadota > Betaproteobacteria > Burkholderiales > Comamonadaceae > Variovorax > Variovorax sp. P1_G12. Next base: position 112,531 of record NZ_JBFUBW010000026.1, read on the forward strand.
CGAGACCAACGGCTTCAAGTTGACGCCCGCGCAGCTCGAGGCGGCCATCACGCCGCGCACGCGCTGGCTGCTGATCAATTCGCCGAGCAACCCGACCGGCGCCGCCTATACCGCCGACGAATACCGGGCGCTTGCGGAGGTGCTGGCACGCCACCCGCAGGTCATGGTGATGACCGACGACATCTACGAGCACATCCGCTTCGACGGCCAGAAGACGCCGCACATCCTCGCCGTGGCACCCGAGCTGCGCGATCGCACGCTGGTCGTGAACGGCGTCTCGAAGACCTACGCGATGACCGGCTGGCGGATCGGCTACGTGGCCGGGCCGGCGGACATGGTCCGTGCGCTGGATACGCTGCTGTCGCAATCCGCCGGCAACTGCTGCTCGATCAGCCAGGCTGCTGCCGCCGCCGCGATGAACGGCGACCAGTCCTTCGTCGCCGAGAGCGTCGCCGTCTACAAACAGCGCCGCGACCGCACGCTGGCCCTCATCAACGCGATCCCCGGCCTGAGCTGCGCCACGCCACCCGGCGCCTTCTATCTGTACGTCAATTGCAGCGGCCTGATCGGCAAGACCACGCCCTCCGGCAAGGTCCTCGCCGAGGACGGCGACGTCGTGATGTACCTGCTGGAAAGCGAAGGCGTGGCGATGGTCGCGGGCACGGCCTACGGCCTCTCGCCCTACTTCCGGCTCTCCATTGCGACCTCGATCGACATCCTCGAGGAGGGGTGCGCGCGCATCGCCCGCGCGGTCGCCGAACTGCGTTGAGCAGCGACCGGCCGTATCGCACCCCCATCACCGAACCGGAGACATCCATGCAATTCAAGGGCATCCGCAAGAATCCGTCCGCGCCGCCAGTGAACCCGGCGCACATCGCCGCGCTGCGCGACATCCCGGTCGCCGCGCTGAGCGACAACATGCACCGCAACATCGGCAGCGTCGGCCTGAACCCCTATCACCGTCCGGGGCCGGGGACCATGGCCGGCACGGCCGTCACGATCAAGTCGCGCGGCGGCGACAACCTCACGCTGCTGCGCGCCTTCGAGTTCTGCCGCCCCGGCGACGTGATCGTGATCGACGCCGACGGCGATCTGGCCAATGCGGTGATCGGCGGCATCCTGTCCTTCTACGCCGCCACCATCGGCACCGTGGGCGTCGTGCTCGATGGCGCCATCCGGGACGTGGCCGAGATCCGCGCGCGCGACTTCCCGGTCTATGCACGCGGCGTGAATCACCGCGGGCCCTACAAGGACGGCCCCGGGGAGATCAATGTCCCGGTGTCGGTGGGCGGCATGCTGGTGAACCCTGGCGACGTCGTGGTCGGCGACCAGGACGGGCTGATGGCGTTCTCGCCGAACGATGCCGAATGGCTCATCGAGAAGGCCCGGGCGCACCTGGCCACCGAAGCCGAGACGATTCGCGCCATGAAGGAAGGCCGTTGGGACCGCAGCTTCCTCGACGCCCTCGAAGCGCGCTGCCCCAACTGACCCGCCTTCCCTCGATAGAAGAAGACAGAGACAACGATGACTCCATCCGTCCTCATCACCCGCGCCACGTTCCCCGACATCGCTCAGCGGCTGCGCGAACATTTCAGCGTCGAAGACAACCCGAACGACGCCATCTGGGACCCGGACGAGCTCCGACGTCGCCTGCGAGGCAAGCAAGGCGTGATGAGCCACGGAAGCGAACGCATCGACGCCGCCCTGCTCGACGCCTGCCCCACGGTGAAGGCCGTGTGCAACGTGGGCGTGGGCTATAACAACGTGGATGTCGAGGCCTGCACCTCGCGCGGCGTGCTGGTCACCAACACGCCCGACGTGCTCACCGAGACGACGGCCGACTTCGGCTTCGCGCTGATGATGGCCACCGCCCGACGCATCGGCGAGTCGGAGCGCTTCGTGCGCCAGGGCGACTGGACCAAGACCGGCATCTTCGACATGTTCGCGGGCAGCGACGTGCACGGCGCGACGCTCGGCATCCTGGGCATGGGCCGCATCGGCCGCGCTGTCGCACGCCGCGGCTCGCTCGGTTTCGGCATGCGGGTGATCTACCACAACCGTTCACCGCTGACTGCCGAGGCCGAAGGCGAAAGCGGCGCCCGCTACGTCGACAAGGCGACCTTGCTGCGCGAAGCCGATCATCTCGTGCTGGTGCTGCCCTACTCCGCGGCGTCACATCACGCGATCGGCGCCGAAGAGCTGAAACGGATGAAGCCGACGGCGACACTGACGAACATCGCGCGCGGCGGCATCGTCGACGACGCGGCGCTCGCATCCGCACTCCGGGCCGGCACGATCGCTGCGGCGGGCCTCGATGTGTTCGAGGGCGAGCCCCGCATCCATCCCGCCCTGCTCGGCCTGCCGAACGTCGTGCTGACGCCGCACATCGGCAGCGCGTCGATCCAGACGCGGCGCGCCATGGCGTCGCTCACCATCGACAACCTGATCGCCGCACTGGGCGCCGGGCCGCAAGCGGGCGAGCCGCCGACGCCGGTCAATCCCGAGGTGCTGGCTGCCCGCCTGCGATGACCGTCAAGCTGCTGGTCATGGGTGTCTCCGGCTGCGGCAAGACGACCGTGGCCAGAGCCATCGCAGCCGCGCTGGACTGCACTGCGGTCGAGGGCGACGACTATCACCTGCCCTCCAGCCAGGACAAGATGGAACGCGGAGTTCCGCTGATGGATGCGGACCGCATTCCCTGGCTCGACGCGCTGGGCGCGTTGCTGAGGGACGCCGAAGGCCGCCTGGTGATGAGCTGCTCGGCCCTCAAGCGCGCCTACCGGGACCGCCTTCGTGCTGCCGAGCCGACGTTGCGCTTTGTCTACGTGCACATCGACATCGGCGAAGCGAAGCGGCGCGTGGCGTCACGATCCAGTCACTTCTTTCCCACCAGCCTGGTCGACAGCCAGTTCGCGGCACTCGAATCGCCGGAGGGCGAACCCGGCGTGCTGCGCGTGGAGGCGGCCGAGCCGGTGGCAGCGCAGTGCGAAGCCGTGCTGCGCTGGCTGGCGATTCCGCCTTACTCTTCGGCACCCTCCTGAACCTGGAACCACCATGACCCCCATCCTCAAGAGTTTCGACCTCACCGGCCGCACCGCACTCATCACCGGCTCCAGTGCCGGCATCGGTTTCGCGCTGGCGCGCGGCCTCGCCGGCGCCGGTGCCCGCGTGATCCTGAACGCTCGCAACGCCGCGAAGCTCGAAGCCGCAGCCGAGGTGCTGCGCAGCGAGGGGCTGCAGGTGCTGACCGCCCCCTTCGACGTGACCTCCGGCGACGCCGTGACCGCCGCGGTGGCACGCATCGAAGCCGAAGTCGGCGCCATCGACATCCTGGTCAACAACGCCGGCATGCAGCGCCGCGCACCGCTCGACCAGTTTGCCGAGGCCGACTGGCACGAGCTCATGAAGACCAATGTCGACAGCGTCTTCCTAGTGGGCCAGGCCGTGGCGCGCCACATGATCGGGCGCAAGCGCGGAAAGATCGTCAACATCTGCTCGGTCCAGAGCGAACTGGGCCGACCGGGCATCGCGCCCTACACGGCCAGCAAAGGCGCGGTGAAGATGCTCACCAAGGGCATGGCCATCGACTGGGGCCAGCACGGCATCCAGGTCAATGGCCTCGGACCGGGCTACTTCAAGACCGAGCTGACTGAAGCGCTGGTTCAAAACGAGGAGTTCACCCAGTGGCTGGTCGGGCGCACGCCCTCGCGCCGCTGGGGCGACGTGGAAGACCTGGTCGGCGCCGCCGTGTTCCTGTCGAGCGATGCCTCCAACTTCGTCAACGGCCACATCCTCTACGTGGATGGCGGCGTGACGGCAACCCTCTGAGAAAGACCATGGAAGCACTTGTCATTCACGCACCGGGCGACCTGCGCGTCGAGGAAATTGAAACCGCCGCGCTCGGCCCCGGCCAGTTGCAGGTGCGCGTGCGCTGCGGCGGCATCTGCGGCTCCGACCTGCACTACTACCAGCACGGCGGCTTCGGCACCGTGCGCATCCAGCAGCCGATGGTGCTCGGCCACGAGGTGGCCGGCGTGATCGAGGCCGTGGGCGCCGGCGTCGCCGGCTTCCAGCCCGGCGAGCGCATCGCGATCAGCCCGAGCCGGCCCTGCGGCCTTTGCCGCTTCTGCCAGCAGGGTCTGCAGAACCACTGCCTGGACATGCGCTACTACGGCAGCGCGATGCGCAACCCGCACGTGCAGGGCGCCTTCCGCCAGCAGATCGTGGTCGAGACGCACCAGGCCTACAAGCTCGCGGATTCGATCAGCGACGGCGAGGGCTCGATGGCCGAGCCGCTGTCGGTGGCGCTGCACGCGGTGCGGCGCGCCGGCCCGTTGCTGGGCCGACGGGTGCTGGTCACGGGCTGCGGGCCGATCGGCGCGCTGGCGATCATCGCGGCACGCCGGGCCGGCGCGGGGCACATCGTGGCCACCGATGTCGGCGCACTCACGCTCGACAAGGCCTTGAAGGTCGGCGCCGACGAGGTGATCAACGTCGCCGAGGAGCCCGACGGCCTCAAGCGGTTCTCGGCCGACAAGGGCAGCTTCGACGTCCTGCTGGAGGCCAGCGGCAACCCGCGTGCGCTGGTCGGCGCCTTCGACGTGCTGCGCCCGCGCGGCATCATCGTGCAGCTGGGCCTGGCCGGCGGCGAGATTCAGCTGCCGATCAACACCATCGTCGCCAAGGAGTTCGACCTGCGCGGCGCCTTCCGCTTCCACGAGGAGTTCGCGGTGGCGGTGGAGCTGCTCAACAAGGGGCTGGTCGATGTCAAGCCGCTGATCTCGGCCACGCTCTCGTACCGCGACTCGGCGCGCGCCTTCGCGCTGGCGGCCGATCGCTCGCAGGCCATGAAGGTGCTGCTGAACTTCGACTGAAAGCCTCCGCTGCGCTTGAGCGCGCAGACCTCAGAAAAGAAAGAGCAATCATGCAAATAGGCGTGCCGGCCGAGACTGTGCCAGGCGAAACCCGAGTTGCCGTGACCCCGGAGACCGCGAAGAAGCTCGTGGCGCAGGGCCATGTGGTGCGTGTGCAGGCGGGCGCGGGCGTGGCTGCGAGCGTGACCGATGCGGCGTACCAGGCCGCGGGGGCGGAGATCACGGATGCGGCGGGGGCGTTCGGCGCCGAGATCGTGCTCAAGGTGCGCACGCCGGACGAGCGCGAGAGCGCGCTGATGAAGCCGGGCACGGTGGTCATCGGCATGCTCAACCCCTTCGACGGGGCGGGGCTGCAGCGCCTGGCTGCCGCCGGCCTCACGGCCTTCGCGCTGGAGGCCGCGCCGCGCACCACGCGCGCGCAGAGCATGGACGTGCTCTCCTCGCAGGCCAACATCGCCGGCTACAAGGCCGTGATGATCGCGGCCGACCAGTACCAGCGCTTCTTCCCGATGCTGATGACCGCCGCGGGCACCGTGAAGGCCGCGCGGGTGGTGATCCTGGGTGTCGGCGTGGCCGGCCTGCAGGCGATCGCGACCGCCAAGCGCCTGGGCGCGGTGATCGAGGCGTCCGATGTGCGGCCCTCGGTCAAGGAGCAGATCGAGTCGCTGGGCGGCAAGTTCATCGAGGTGTCCTACGACACCGACGAGGAGAAGGAAGCGGCGGTCGGCGTCGGCGGCTACGCCAAGCCGATGCCCGCGAGCTGGCTGGCGCGCCAGCAGGTCGAGGTCGCCAAGCGCGTCGCGCTGGCCGACATCGTGATCAGCACCGCGCTGATCCCGGGGCGCGCGGCGCCGACGCTCATCACCGAAGACATGGTCAAGTCGATGAAGCCGGGCTCGGTGATCG
>NZ_JBFUBW010000027.1:0-117285 GCF_056405555.1 Variovorax sp. P1_G12
GTTCCGTTCCAGCCCCGGTTCCAGCCCCCGCTCCTGCTCCCGCGACGCCCGCGACTCAGACGACACCTGCGGCTCCTGCAGCTCCTGCGACTCCTGCCGCCTCATCTGCGGTAGCGGCCCCAGCGACGGCGGCCGCCGCGGGCGCGGAAGCGGGCGCCAAGAGCTCCGAAACGAAAACCCCCGAGGACACGTCGGCGACGGCACAGTCCGAACAGAACGTGGTCGCGCCCGCCCCGGTCGCGCCCGAATACCGAAACGAAATGCCGATCTTCGCCGCCCTGCCGGCACAGATTCGCCAGGGCGATCTCGCGATGCTCGGCAACCTGCACCGCCGCGTCGGTGATACGAGTGCCGGCCGCGAGGCCTGGGCGCGAGCCATCTACACCGACCTCGACATCAGCCAGGACGGCAGCGCCGCCCCGCACAGCCAGGGGCACCTGAGCGGCCTGCAGGCCGGCACCGACCTGCTGGCCAGCGACGGCTGGCGCGTCGGCATCTTTGCCGGCGCGCTGGACGGGGGCGCCGACGTGAGCGGCAACGCGCGCGGCACCTTCGGCCGGGTCGGCAGCACCGATCTGCAATCGAGCTACCTCGGCGGCTATGCGACCTGGAAGGATGCAAGCGGCTGGTATGCCGACGCCGTGCTGCAAGCGGGCAGCCACCGCTACGACGTACGGCCCGACGGCAGCCTCACGACATCGGGCAAGGCGCGCAGCTTCTCCGCATCGATCGAAACCGGCAAGTCCTTCGCCCTGGCCGAGGACTGGACCATCGAGCCGCAGGCACAGCTTGTCCGCCAGAAGACAAGTTTCGACGATGTGTGGACCCTCGGCGCGCGCGTCCATCAAGACGCCGAAGGCGGCTGGATCGGCCGCCTCGGTGTGCGCATCAAGGGCGACATGGCCACCGGGGCGGGGCGGCTGCAGCCTTATGCACGGGTCAACGTCTATAGCGCGAGTTCGGGCGCCGACGTGGTGACTTTCATCGGCCCCGCCGCCAGCACCCGCATCGCCAGCGCGAGCGGCTACACCTCGGCGGAAGTGGCGGCGGGCTTCTCGCTGGCGCTGACAACCGTCACCACGTTGTATGGCGAAGTCGGGCATTTGTTCAGCACCGGCGGCGACGCCCAGGTGAAGTCGTCGGTGCAGGGCACGATCGGCCTGCGTGTGAGCTGGTAGCGCAAACCCGTGCCCCGGCCTCAGATCGCGTATTCGCTCTGGACCATGCCGTTTGCATACGCCGCGGTGCGCAGGTGCCGCAGGGGGAGGTCGCTCTCCAACGGGCCGAACAGAGGAATGCCGCTGCCCAGAAGGACCGGAATTCGCGTGACGATGAGCCGATGGATCAGGCGGGCCTGCAGGAACCCCTGGATGGTCCGTCCGCCGTCGATGTACAGGTGCCTGGCGCCTTCGGCGGCGAGCTGCTCCAGGATCCGATGCGGTGGGCCCTCCATCCACGCGCCCCGGCCTGCGAGCCTGGCCGGGATGTTCGCGCTTCGGGTGCTCAGGACCACCACGCGCTTGCTGCCGAACGGCCAATCGCCTTCGAAACCCAGGACCGTCTCGTAGGTGTGCCGGCCCATGACGATCGTATCGACCGAATCCAGGAACGCCTGGTAGCCGAAGTCACCCCCATCGACGTCCTTTTCCATGGGCAGCCAGTCGAGGTCGCCGTTGGGTCGCGCGATGAATCCGTCGATGCTCGCGGCAATGAATACGGATGCTTTCACGGGGAGATGAGAAGCGGAGGTGGCATCGAGCATACCGCCTGAAGGCTTCGATCTTCAACGGCCCGCGTAGTGCGCCGCCGCCATCACGAACGGAAGAACCAGTTCGGGAACCAGGTAGGCCAGCCAGACGGAACGGGGCTCGGGCAGACCCACCTTGGCCATGGACACCAGCCTGCCGATGCCCGCGAGAAGCACGCCCAGGGCCAGCAGATAGACCAGCACGCCCTGCTCCCGGACGGTGACCGCGGCCCAGAAGCAGATCACGCCGACCGAGAAGTAGACACCCGCCATGAAGCGGTGGACATTGTCCAGGCGCGCGCTGGTGTCCGGCTGCCCCAGGAACATCTGAAGGGCACCGCCGAACAGGGCGATGGCGGCCACCAGGAACAGGCAGGCCCGCACGATGAGCTGGCTGGCGAGCAGCGGTGCGTCGGGTGTCATGGTTCCTCTCGCTCTCTCTGCGGCGCGTAGCCAAGCGTCTTCATGGCCGCACCGAGGGCCTTGCGGCTCTTCTCCATCTCGGCCCAGGGCCGATTGCCGGTGGGAAGGCGGTGCGCGATGTTCCGCACGGTCCACTGCGCGGCGCTCGTGAGCTCGGGAAGCTCGTCCCACGCCAGCGGCACCGAAACACCGAGCCCCGGGCGCGACCGTGCCGACCAGGCGCTCACCGTCGTGGCGCCGAAGCCGTTGCGCAGGTAGTCGACGAAGATCTTGCCGACCCGGTTGCGCGGCCCGCTCCTGGCGACGAAGCGCTCGGGAATCGTGCCGGCCAGGTGCTGCACGACCGCCTGCGAGAAACCCTTCACGGCGTCCCATCCGTAGTGCCGCTTGATCGGCACCAGCACATGCAGTCCCTTGCCCCCGCTGGTCTTCAGGAAGGCCGGCAGGCCCAGCTCGGTGAGCAGCGTCCGCACCAGCATGGCGGCCTCCTGCATCCGCTCCCAGGGCACGCCCTCGCCCGGGTCGAGGTCGAAGGTCATGCGGTCGGGCGTGTCGATGGCCTTCGAGGTGGCGTTCCAGGTGTGGAACTCGATCACGTTCATCTGCGCCGCCGACAGCAGGCCGCGCGCGGTGTCGATCTGCAGCAGCGGCTCGTGGTCGCGGTCGAGCGAGGGGTCGAGCAGCTTCACGCCCGGCATCTCGCCCTGCTGCGCATGCTTCTGGAAGAACAGCTCGCCGCCGATGCCTTCGGGCGCGCGCACCAGCGCCACCGGCCGGCCCTTGAGGTGCGGCAGCATCGCTTCGGCCACCTGGTCGTAGAAGGCCACCAGTTCGCCCTTGGTGATGCCGCTCTTCTTGTCGATCACGCGCTCGGCGTGGGTGATGCGCAGGTCCATGGACTTCCTTGCTCCTTTCCCGGCGTCGGCGCCTGCCGGCGCCGCTTCGGGCGGCTCGGCGCGCTCGCGCCGGATCTGCGCCGCCGGCTTGTCGCTGCGCAGCCCCTGGAACACCGAGTGGCGGATCCGGCCCTCGCGGGTCCACTCGCCGAAGGACACTTCGCAGACCAGCACCGGCTTGACCCATTGCGCCTTGGCGCCGGCCGGCCTCTCGCTGAACGGGCAGGTGTCGCTGGCTTGCTTGTCGAGCCGGGCCTTGATGTCGGCGAGCCGGCTTTCGTCGAAGCCGGTACCGACGTTGCCGCAATAGGCCAGCCGGCCCTCGTCGTCGTGCACGCCGAGCAGCAGCGAACCGAAGCCCGAGCGCGCACCCTGGGGCGCGGTGTAGCCGCCGATGACGAACTCCTGCCGCTGCTGGTTCTTGAGCTTGATCCAGTCGGAGGATCGGCGCGACACGTAGCCCGAGCCCTTGCGCTTGCCGACGATGCCCTCGAAGCCCAGCTTGGCCGACGCCGCCAGCAGGTCGCGCGGTGCCGCCTCGAAAGCCTCGCTGAACCGCAGCGGCGCCGGTGGCTCGCTGCCCAGCAGGCGCGCGAGTTGCGCGCGCCGCTCCTCGACCGGCAGCGCGCGCAGGTCGAGGCCGTCGAGGAAGGGCGCGTCGAACAGCCAGTAGACGATGGCCGAGGTGGCGCCGCGGTCGAAGGCGTTCTGCAGCAGCTGAAAGTCGGGTGCGCCGTGGTCGCCCTCGACCACGATCTCGCCATCGAGCCAGGCCGAACGCGTCTTGAGCCTCGCGAGCGCCTTCGCCAGCACCGGCAGCTTCGCGGTCCAGTCGTGGCCGTTGCGCGTGATGCATTGCACCTTGCCGCCATCGATGCGCGTCAGCAGGCGGTAGCCGTCGAACTTGAGTTCGTAGAGCCAGTCGCCGGACGTGGCGGGCGCTGCGGCGGCCAGGCTCGCCAGCTGCGGTGCCAGCGCTGGCGGCAAGGCGGCCTTGCGGCCCGCATGCTTCGCGGGGCTCTTCGTCGCGGCAGGGGCCGCGTGCGGCGCCGGGTCATCGACGCCGCGGCCGCTCAGCACACTGTCGGGCTCGGCCTCGACCACGTCGTAGTCCGCCAGCGGTCGCGCCTCGGCGTCCCTTTCCTTGATCAGCAGCCAGGGTGTCTGCTTCTCGCCCTCGCCGCGCATGCGCACCAGGGCCCAGCGGCCGCGCAGCTTGCCGCCGCGCAGGGAGAACTTGAGCTGCCCCTCCGCCAGCGCCTGGCGCGGATCGCCCTCGGGCGACCACTCGCCGCGGTCCCAGACGATCACGGTCCCGGCGCCGTACTGCTTCGGCGGGATGGTGCCTTCGAAGCCGCCATAGGCGATCGGATGGTCCTCCACCTGCACCGCCATGCGCTTGACCGTGGGGTCCAGGCAGGGCCCCTTGGGCACCGCCCAGCTCTTCAGCGTGCCGTCGAGTTCGAGCCGGAAGTCGTAGTGCAGATGGCTCGCGTGGTGCTTCTGCACGACGAAGGACAGCACGCCCTGGGCCGGCTTGCCGACGGCGCGGGGTTCGGGCGTCTTCTTGAAATCGCGCTTGCCGTGGTACGGCGCCAGGGCTTCGCGCGCTCGGGAGGCTGCGGGCATGGATATCCTCCAGCCACGAATCCTAATGCGGGTCGCGTCCGCCGCTGTAAGAAAGGGCGGCCGAGCGTGGCGTCAGGACGCGACCCGCGAAGCGAGGCCTGTTCGTGAAACACCGCGGAACCGGCTTTGCCGGGCCGCTGGTGTTGCCCCCGGTAGGGGGTGGGCGTCCCGACACGAAGTGCGGGACAACCTGGGGGCGAGTCACCCCTTCTTGGCGACCAGCGTGAGGATGTCGTAGCTCGCGACCAGCTCGCCGTCCTGGTTGGTCACCTCGACGTCCCAGGCGACCACGCCCTGGCCGACGCCGTTGGCGTCCTTCTTCTGGCGGTCGATCTTGCGCTTGCAGGTGAGCCGGGCGCGGATCGTGTCGCCGATGCCCACGGGCTTGACGAAGCGCAGCGTGTCGAGGCCGTAGTTCGCGAGCACCGGTCCGGGCGCCGGCGAGACGAACAGCCCGGCCGCCGCCGACAGCACGAAGTAGCCGTGCGCGATGCGCTTGCCGAACGGGCTTTCCTTGGCCGCGATCTCGTCGAAGTGCATGTAGAAGTAGTCGCCCGAGATGCCGCCGAAAGCCACGATGTCGGCCTCGCCGACGGTGCGGCGGTGCGTCAGCAGCGAGTCGCCGATGGCGAGGTCCTCGAAGTGCTTGCGGAACGGGTGCAGCTCGGATTCATTGAGTTTGGCGCCGCGCATGTATTCGCCGGTGACGGCCGCGATCATGCTGGGCGAGCCCTGCAGCGCCGCGCGCTGCAGGTAGTGCTTGACGGCACGCAGGCCGCCGAGCTCCTCGCCACCGCCCGCGCGGCCCGGGCCGCCGTGCTTGAGGAAGGGCAGCGGCGAGCCATGGCCGGTCGATTCGGCGGCGGCCTCGCGGTCCAGCACCAGCATGCGGCCGTGGTGCGCCGCTGCGACCGGGATCACCCTGGCCGCCGTCGCCGGGTCTTTGGTGACCAGCGTGCCGACCAGACTGCCGCGGCCGCGCGCGGCCAGCGCCAGCGCTTCGTCGAGGCCGTCGTAGGCCATCAGCGTGCTGACCGGGCCGAAGGCCTCGATGTCGTGCACCGCGTCATTGCCGAGCGGATCGCGCGCGAGCAGCAGGGTCGGCGCGAAGAACGCGCCTTCGGCCACGCCCTCGCCCTGCGGCGCAAAGCCGTCGCGCTCGCCATAGACCAACTCGGCGCCCTCCATCAGCAGCCGCACGCGCTCGGCCACGTCGGCCTGCTGGGCGTGCGAGGCCAGCGCGCCCATGCGCACGTCCTCGCGCGCCGGGTCGCCGACCACCGTCTTGGCGAGCCGCGCGCGCAGCTTCTCGGACACCGCATCGAGGTGCTGGCGCGGCACGATGGCGCGCCGGATCGCGGTGCACTTCTGGCCCGCCTTGACCGTCATCTCGCGCGCCACCTCCTTCACGAAGAGATCGAACTCCTCGTCGTCGGGCGACACGTCCGGCGCCAGGATCGCGCAGTTCAGCGAGTCGGCCTCGGCGTTGAAGGGAATCGACTGGCGCACGATGTTCGGGTGCACGCGCAGCTTGGCGGCGGTGTCGGCCGAGCCCGTGAAAGTCACGACATCGCTGCCGTCGAGCCGGTCGAGCAGGTCGCCGGTGCTGCCGATCACCAGCTGCAGGCTGCCCTCGGGCAGCAGGCCCGAGCGATGCATGAGGCGCACCAGCGCTTCGGTCAGGTAGCTGGTCGAGGTGGCCGGCTTGCCGATGCAGGGCATGCCCGCGAGGAAGCTCGGCGCCCATTTCTCGAGCAGGCCCCAGACCGGGAAGTTGAAGGCGTTGATGTGCACCGCGACGCCGCGGCGCGGCACCAGGATGTGGGTGCCCGCGAAGCCGCCCTTCTTGCCCAGCGGCATCGCCGGGCCTTCGTGCACCAGGTTGCCCGAGGGCAGTTCGTTGCCGCCGATGCCGGCATACGCCGCCAGCGTGCCGGCGCCGCCCTCGATGTCGACCCAGCTGTCGGCGCGCGTGGCGCCGGTGTGGACCGAGATCGCGTAGAGCTCTTCCTTGTGCTCGGCGAGGTACTTGGCGATGGCGCGCAGGCGCTGCGCGCGCTGCTGGAAATCCATTGCCAGCAGGTTCGTCAGGCCGACCGTGCGGGCGTGGTCCAGCGCCTCCCCGAAGTCGATGGCCTCGGCATGGGTGCTCGCCACGGCACGGCCATTGATGGCGCTGCGCAGCACTTGCGCGCCCTGCGCGCCGAGCCAGCGGCCGCCGATGAAGCTCTGAAGGATCTGGGTCATGGGGTTCTCCCGGAAGGGTTGGGTTAGGCGGTCACGGCGACCGCGGCGTTCTTGTTGCCGAGGCCGAGGTAGGTGTCGATGATCCGGCGGTCGTGCAGCAGGTCCTGCGCCGGGCCGGTGAGCGCGACCGCGCCGGTTTCCAGCACATAGCCGCGGTCGGCGACCTGCAGGGCGGCACGTGCGTTCTGCTCCACCAGCAGCACCGAGACGCCGTGCGCGCGCAGCGAGGACACCACGTGCAGCACCTCGCGCACGATCAGCGGCGCCAGGCCGAGCGAGGGCTCGTCGAGCATCAGCAGGCGCGGCCGCGCCATCAGCGCGCGGCCGATGGCCAGCATCTGGCGCTCGCCGCCCGACAGCGTGTTGGCGAGCTGCGCGCGGCGCTCCTTCAGGCGCGGGAAGATCGCGAAGACCTCCTCCATGCGTTCCTTCTGGTCGCGGCGGCCGGTGCGCCAGCGGTAGAAGCCGCCGAGCAGCAGGTTGTCCTCGACCGGCATCTCGCCGAACAGCTCGCGCCGCTCGGGCACCAGCGCCACGCCGCGCGCGACCATCGCCTCGACGCTGGGCCTGGCGATGCGCTCGCCCGCGAGGGTCAGGCTGCCGCTGGAAGGCAGCAGGCCCATCGCGGCGCACAGCAGCGTGGTCTTGCCGGCGCCGTTGGGGCCGATGACGGTGACGATCTCGCCTTCATCGACGCGCAGCGCGACGCGGTGCACCGCCTCGACCGCACCGTAGGCGACGCTGAAGTCCTGCAACTCGAAAAGTGGATTCGTCATGCGGCCACCGCGATCGGTTCGTCGTCGCTGCCGCCCAGGTAGGCGTCCAGCACACGGGGGTTGGATTGCACCTGGGCCGGCGTGCCCTCGGCGATGACGGCGCCGAACTCCAGCACCGTGATGCGGTCGGCCAGGTTCATGACGAATTCCATGTCGTGCTCGACCACCAGGATGCCCAGGCCTTCGGCGCGCAACTGCGCGAGCAGATCGGCCAGCGCCTGCTTCTCGAGGTGGCGCAGGCCGGCGGCCGGCTCGTCGAGCAGCAGCGCAGCCGGCTGGCCCGCCAGGGCGCGCGCGATCTCGACCACGCGCTGCTGGCCCAGTGCCAGCGAAGCGGCCGGCGCATCGGCATGCGCGCCGAGGCCGCAGCGCTCGATCTGCCGCCTGGCTTCGGCCAGCAGCGCCGCCTCCTCGGCGCGGTCGAGCCGCAGCATCGAGGCGATCCAGCCCCGGTGCCCGCGCCGGTGCGCGCCGAGCGCCACGTTCTCGAGCACGCTGCGCGTGCCGAGCAGCCGCACGTGCTGGAAGGTGCGCCCCAGGCCGCGGGCCGCGAAGTCGCGCGAGGGCTTGCCGGTCATGGCAGCGCCCAGCAGGCGGACTTCCCCCTCGGTCGGGTCGTCGACGCCCGAGATCATGTTGAAGAAGGTGCTCTTGCCGGCGCCATTCGGGCCGATCAGCGCATGCACCTCGCCGGCCTTGAGCGTCATCGCAACCGCATTGTTGGCGACCAGGCCGCCGAAGCGCTTGGTCACGCGGTCGGCCTCGAGCAGCAGCTCGCCGGCGGGCGGCAGCTCGCGGCTCGCGAGGGTCGCCAGGCCTTTGGCCGGCTTGACCGGGGTCGGCTTCAGGAAGCGCCCCGTCACGCGCGCCAGCGTCGGCCACAGGCCTTCGGCGAAACGCTGCAGCACGAACAGCATCAGGAGGCCGAACACGATCACCTCGAAGTTGCCGCTGGCGCCCAGGAGCTTGGGCAGGATGTCTTGCAGCTGCTCCTTGACCAGCGTGATCAGCGTCGCGCCGAGCACCGCGCCCCACAGGTGGCCCGATCCGCCCACCACCGCCATGAACAGGTACTCGATGCCGATGTTGATGTTGAAGGGCGTCGGATTCACGAAGCGCTGCATGTGCGCGTAGAGCCAGCCCGACACGGCCGCCAGCAGCGCGGCGAGCACGAACACCTTGACCCGGTAGCGCGCCGTGTCGACACCCATCGACTCGGCCATCACGCGGCCCGACTTGAGCGCGCGGACGGCCCGGCCCTCGCGCGAGTCGAGCAGGTTGTGCAGCGCCCAGAGCGCGAGCAGCAGCACGGCCCAGATCAGGGGCCCCAGCGCACGCGGCGACGCCAGCGACAGGCCGCCGATCGTGAGTGCCGGCACGCCCGTGATGCCGGTCTGCCCACCGAGGAACTCCAGGTTGCCGAACAGGAAGTAAAGGCTCAGGCCCCAGGCGATCGTGCACAAGGGCAGGTAGTGGCCCGAGAGCTTCAATGTGATCGCGCCCAGCCCCCAGGCCACGGCGAAGGTCAGCACCAGCCCGAACAGCAGCCCGACCCAGGGCAGCAGCGCGGGCGCCACCAGGCCGCCGAGCGCCGCGGTGGCCGCCGGCGAGGTGCAGACCCAGGCGGTCGCGTAGGCCCCGATGGCGACAAAGGCCGCCTGGCCGAAGGAGGTCATGCCGCCGACGCCGGTGAGCATCACGAGCCCGGCCGCGACCAGGGAATAGAGCGCGATGTAGCTGAACAGCGTGACCGTGAACTCGGGCAGCCAGGGCCAGCTGAGCGCCAGCGCGGCAATGCACAGAAGCGTGAGATGACGCCGGGTCATTCTTCATCCTCCACGTGACGGCTGCGGAGCGACCGCCACCACAGGACGGGAATGATCAAGGTGAACACCAGCACTTCCTTGAAGGCGCTGGCCCAGAACGAGGAGAAGGCCTCGAGCTGGCCCACCAGCAGTGCGCCGACCAGCGCGATCGGGTAGCTGGCGAGCCCGCCGACGATCGCGGCGACGAAGCCCTTGAGGCCGATCAGGAAGCCGGTGTCATAGTAGACGGTGGTCAGCGGCGCGATCAGCAGGCCCGAGACCGCGCCGATCAGCGCCGCGAGTGCGAAGCTCAGGTCGCCCGACAGGTCGGTCGGAATGCCCATCAGCCGCGCGCCGACGCGGTTCATCGCGGTGGCGCGCAGCGCCTTGCCGACGATGGAGCGCTCGAAGAACAGGAACATCAGGACCACCAGTACGAAAGCGACGCCCACCACCACCAGCGACTGGCCGGTGATCGGCACGCCGCCGAGGTCGAAGCGCGCTTCCGAGAAGGCCGGCGTGCGCGAGCCTTCGGCGCCGAAAAAGAGAAGGCCGAGGCCGACCAGCACGCCGTGCAGCGCCACCGAGACGATCAGCAGGATCAGCACGCTCGCGTGCGCCAGCGGGCGATAGGTCAGCCGGTACAGCAGCGGGCCGAGCGGCGTGATGAGAAAGAGCGTCGTGACCGCCTGCAGCGCGAGCGAATCCGGGCGCAGGCCCAGCACCAGGCCGGCGGCCAGCGCGGGGAAGAACAGCGTCCAGACCAGCGTGGACTTCCACTCGACCGTGGCGCCGCGCTTCCAGCGCCAGGCCTCGACCACCAGCGTCGTCGCCGCCAGCGCGACCAGCAGCCACAACGTGGCCGGCACGCGCCCGGCCGTCAGCGCCGCCATCGACAGCGCGCCGAACGCGACCAGTTCGCCCTGCGGGATGAAGATCACCCGCGTGACGGAGAACACCAGCACCAGGGCCAAGGCCATCAGTCCGTAGACCGCGCCGTTGACGATGCCGTCCTGCCCCAGCAAGAGGGCGATCTGCAAATCCATTTGAGCTTTCTAAAGCGCGGCTTAAGGCCAAGCGAAGCGAAGGCTGTTCGGGAAACACCGCGGAACTGGCTTCGCCAGGCCGCTGGTGTTGCCCACTTGAGGGGCTGAGGAGCCGCGGCTCCAAGCCTGCCTGCGCAGGCTTGGACGGCTCCGAAGAGCCGCTGCCTCTGGCAGCGACACGGGGCGGGCGACGAAGTGAGCCGGCATCGGGGGTGGGTCAAGGATTCGGGGGCAGGTACTTCCAGGCGCCGTTTTCGATCTTGACCATCACGCGCGCGCGCTGGTCGAGGCCCAGGTGGTCGTTGGCCGTCATGTTGAACACGCCATGCGCGCCGGGCAGCTCCTTGACCTGCTCGAGCGCATCGCGCAACGCGGCGCGGAACTCGGGCGTGCCGGGCTGCGCCTTCTTGAGCGCGACCGGAACCGCGGCCGCCATCAGCAGGCCGGTGTCCCAGGCATGCGCGCCGAAGGTCGACACCGTGCCCTTGCCGTTGGCGGCCTCGTAGGCGGCCACATAGGCCAGCGCCGACTTCTTCACCGGATTGCCCGCGGGCAACTGGTCGGCGACCAGCACCGGGCCGGCCGGCAGCAGCGTGCCCTCGACGTCCTTGCCGCCGACGCGCAGGAAGTCGGCGTTGGCAACGCCGTGGGTCTGGTAGACCTTGCCCGTGTAGCCGCGCTCCTTGAGGCTCTTCTGCGGCAGCGCCGCAGGCGTGCCGGAACCGGCGACCAGCACCGCATCGGGCTTGGCCGACATCAGCTTGAGCGTCTGGCCCGTGACCGAGGTGTCGGTGCGCGCATAGCGTTCGTTGGCGACGATCTTGAGCTTCTTCAGGTCGGCCGCCTTGGTGAACTCCTGGAACCAGCCTTCGCCGTAGGCGTCGGAGAAGCCGACGAAGCCCACCGTCTTGACGCCGCTGGCGGCCATGTGCTCGGCGATCGCGAGCGACATCATGATGTCGTTCTGCGGCGTCTTGAAGACCCAGCGCTTCTTGCCGTCCATCGGCTCGATGATGCGCGCCGAGGCGGCCATCGAGATCATGGGCGTCTGGCTTTCGGCGGCGACGTCGATCATCGCCAGCGAGTTGGGCGTGGTGGTCGAGCCGAGGATCACGTCGACCTTGTTCTCGGAGATCAGCTTGCGCGTGTTGTTGACCGCGGCCGTGGTGTCGCTGGCGTCATCGAGCACGATGTAGTTGATCTTCTGGCCGCCGATGGTCTTGGGCATCAGCGCGATCGTGTTCTTCTCGGGGATGCCGAGCGATGCGGCCGGGCCGGTGGCCGACACGGTGACGCCGACGTTGATGTCGGCCTGGGCCAGCGCCGAGGCCAGCAGCAGCGCTGCGAGGGCAATGGGTTTGAGAAGTTTCATTCGGGTTGTCTCCGGTTTTTTCGAGGGGGTTGAGGATAAGGGTGAATACTGGCGCGAAGTGCCGGGGCTTCAGCCGTCGACCGCGGCCACGCGCACCGGCAGTTGCACCGCCGGCAGGCCGCCGAGGAACAGGTCGGCCACCACCGGCGCCATCGAATCGTAGTCAAGCTCGCCGTCGGGGCGCATCCAGATGAACATCCAGTTGATCATGCCGAACAGCAGCATGGTCAGCGGCTTGGCGAGCGCGCCCTCCTGCAGGTCGGGCCGCAGTTCGGCCACCACGCGCGCGAAGCCGGCGACCACGGTGCGCTGGGTGTCGAGCACGCGCTGGCGGTCGTCTTCCTCGAGGAACTTGACGTCCTCGGTCAACACGCGGTGCGCATGCTTGGCGCCGGCGTATTCCTCCACGAAGCGGCGGATCAGCTCGCGCAGGCGGGCCTCGGGCGCCAGGCCCTGCCGCTCGACGTCGCTCACCAGGTCCTCGAGGCGCGACACGTGGTTCTCCGCGATGCTGACCAGCAGGCTGTACTTGTCGCGGTAGTAGTGATAGAGCAGCGCCTTCGAGAAACCGCAGGCCTCGGCCACCTGGTTCATCGAGGTGGCCGAGTAGCCGCGGTTGGCGAACAGCAGCGCGGCATGCGCGAGGATCATGTCGCGCTGGTCGTCGTATCCGGCAGAACGTCCGCGGGCCATGTCAGTGCTCCACCACGCGACCGCGTGGCCCGTGACGCATGAAACCGGCGCAGCCAAATGCCAGGGATGCCGCGGAACTGGCTTTGCCAGGCCGCCGGAATCGCCCCCCTTGAGGGGGGAGGCACCGCAGGTGCATCGGGGGGTGTTTCATGGCCTTAGCGTTCGTCGAACGAGAGCACCACGCGCTCGGTCAGCGGGTGGGCCTGGCAGGTCAGCACGAAGCCGGCCGCGAGCTCGTTCTTGTCGAGCGCGAAGTTTCGCTCCATGCGGACCTTGCCTTCCATGACCTTGGCACGGCAGGTGCCGCAGACGCCCGAGGTGCACGAGAAAGGCACCTCCATGCCGGCCGCCGAGGCGCAGTCGAGGATGCTGGGCTGGTCTTTTCGGAACTCGATCTCGCGCTGCAGGCCGTCGCGCACGATGACGATCTTCGCCACCTCGGCATCGCCGGGCCGGGCCTCGTGGATCACCGCGCCGACCGGCGCGCCTTCGGGCGCGGCGACGCCGAAGCGCTCGATGTGGATGCGTTCCTCGGGCACGCCGGCGGCCAGCAGCGCGGCCTCGGCCTCGTCGTTCATCTGGAACGGGCCGCAGATGTAGGCATGGTCGATGCTGCCCGCCGGCACCACGCTCGCCAGGAACTCGCCGAGCTTGGCGCGGTCCATGCGGCCCATGTGGAGCGGCGCGTCGGTCGGCTCGCCCGAGAACACGTGATGCAGCACCAGCCGCGTCATGTAGCGGTTCTTGAGGTCCTCGAGTTCTTCCTTGAACATCGTGGACTGCAGCTTGCGGTTGCCGTAGATCAGCGTGAAGCTCGACAGCGGCTCGCGCGCCAGCACGGTCTTCATGATCGACAGGATCGGCGTGATGCCGCTGCCGCCGACGATGCCCACATGCTGGCGCCGCGCCTCGGGCTCGATCGGCACGAAGAAGCGGCCCTGCGGCGCCATCACGCTGATGGTGTCGCCCGGCTGCAGCTTCTCGTTGATCCAGTTCGAGAAGGTGCCGCCCTTGACCTTGCGCACGCCGACGCGCAGTTCGCCGTCGTCGACGCCGGCGCAGATCGAGTACGAGCGGCGCAGGTCTTGCCCCTCGATGTCCTTGCGCAGCGTGAGGTACTGGCCCTGGGTGAAGCCGAAGGCCTCGCGCAGGTCGGCGGGAACGTCGAAGGAGACGATGACGGCTTCGTCGGTGTCGGGCTCGACGGCACGCACGCGCAAGGGATGAAAGATGACACTCATGGGAGGCCCGTCAGATCGGTTTGAAATGTTCGAAGGGTTCGCGGCAGCTCACGCAGCGGTACATCGCCTTGCAGGCGGTCGAGCCGAAGGCCGACAGCCGCTCCGTGTTGCTGCTGCCGCAGCGCGGGCAGGCGATCGCATCGACCCTGCGGCCGAAGAAGCGGATCGGCACCGTGCCGTCGGGTGACGCCGGTCCGGGCGGCGCGATGCCGTAGTCGGTCAGCTTGCGCTTGCCCTCGGCGCTGATCCAGTCGGTGGTCCAGGCCGGTGCGCGCTGCAGCGTGACGTAGGCCGGGCCAAGGCCGGCCTTGTCGATCGCCGCCAGCACGTCGTGCTCGATCACCTCGGTCGCCGGGCAACCCGAATAGGTGGGCGTCAGCACGACCTCGAGCGCATCGCCGTGCGCGATCACGTCGCGCACGATGCCCAGGTCGCGCACCGACAGCGCCGGCACCTCGGGGTCGAGCACGGTGCCGAGCACGTCCCACGCCTGCGCGCGGCGGGTGTCGGCTGCGACGGGCGAAGTCACCACACGCCTCCGGGGAAAGTGCGCTGCAGGTGCTGCATTTCCGCCAGGATGTATCCCATGTGCTCGCTGTGCACGCCGCGCTTGCCGGTGCTGCGGAAGGCCGCTTCCTTGGGTTCGGCCAGTGCCGCTTCGCCGAGGATCGTGCGCATCTCGGCCAGCCACGGCGCCTGCAACTCCGACCAGCGCGGGCCCAGCCCTTCAGAGGCTGCGGCTTCGTCGACCGCGTCCGACTCGAACATCTCGGGCACATAGCGCCAGAGGTCTTCGAGCGCGCGCTCGATGCGCCGGCGCGATTCCTCAGTGCCGTCGCCCAGGCGCACCACCCAGTCGGCCGCATGCTGCTGGTGGTAGCGCGCCTCCTTGACCGCCTTGCCGGCGATGCCCGCGAGTTCGGCGTCGCCGGAGTCGCGCAGCCGCTCCCACAGCAGCTTCATCAGCGTCGCGACCATCGCGTTGCGCAGCACCGTGAAGGCGAAGTCGCCGTGCGGCAGCTCGACCAGCGTGAGGTTGAGGTAGTCCTTCTCGTCGCGCAGGAAGGCCAGCTGGTCCTCGTCGTGGCCCCGTCCCTCGATGCGGCCCGCGTGCGTCAGCACGGCACGGGCCTGGCCGATCAGGTCGAGCGCCATGTTCGACATGGCGATGTCCTCCTCGAGGATCGGCGCGTGGCCGGACCACTCGGAGATCCGCTGGCCGAGGATCAGGCAGGTGTCGCCGAGGCGCAGCAGGTACTGCACGGCCGGCGTGGATTCGATGGCGATGGAGGCTTGCATTTCAGTAGTCCCTGGCGCAGCGCGCCTTGCACAAGAAACCGGCGCGGCCCAGAGCCAGGGATACCGCGGAACTGGCTTTGCCAGGCCGCTGGTATCGCCCCCTTGAGGGGGAGGCGCCGCAGGCGCTTCGGGGGAGTCTCTTCATTTCACATGTGGTCCACGGAACCCGGGAGCTTGTAGAAGGTCGGGTGGCGGTAGACCTTGTCTTCCATCGGATCGAAGTACATGTCCTTGTCGGCCGGGTCGCTGGCGACGATCTGGTCGGAGCGCACCACCCAGACGCTGGTGCCTTCCTGGCGCCGCGTGTAGACGTCGCGCGCCATCTGGATCGCCATCTTCGGGTCAGCCGCGTGCAGGCTGCCGCAGTGCTTGTGGTCGAGGCCCGAGCGGCTGCGCACGAAGACCTCCCAGAGGGGCCATTCGGCGGCGGAGGCGGGTGTGGGGTTCGTCATGGAGTCGTTCCTTGATTCGTTTTCGGTAGGCGGCGCGTCTCAGGCCGCGAGCGGTGTCGGCTGCGCCCGCTTGGCGGCATGGGCGAGCGCGGCGTCGCGCACCCAGGCGCCGTCTTCCCAGGCCTTCACGCGGGCGCCGAGGCGCTCGCGGTTGCAGGGGCCGTCGCCGCCGATGACACGCCAGAACTCGCTCCAGTCGATCGCTCCGTGGTCATGGTGCTGGCGCTCCTCGTTCCACTTCAGGTCGGGGTCGGGCAGCGTCACGCCGAGCACCTTGGCCTGCTCGATCGCCGCGTCGATGAACTTGGCGCGAAGATCGTCGTTGGTGAAGCGCTTGATGCCCCAGCGCATCGACTGCGCCGAGTTCGGCGACTGGTCGTCCGGCGGACCGAACATCATGATCGAGGGCCACCACCAGCGGTTGACCGCGTCCTGCACCATCGCCTTCTGCGCCTCGGTGCCCTGCTGCATCATGGTCAGCAGCGCCTCGAAGCCCTGGCGCTGGTGGAAGCTCTCTTCGCGGCAGATGCGGATCATGGCGCGCGCATACGGCGCGTACGAGCAGCGGCAGATCGGCACCTGGTTCATGATCGCGGCGCCGTCGACCAGCCAGCCGATCGTGCCCATGTCGGCCCAGGTCAGCGTGGGGTAGTTGAAGATCGAGCTGTACTTGGCGCGGCCCGAGTGCAGCGCATCGACCATCTGGTCGCGCGAGGTCCCGAGCGTCTCGGCGGCCGAATACAGGTAGAGGCCGTGGCCGGCCTCGTCCTGCACCTTGGCCAGCAGGATCGCCTTGCGCTTGAGCGTGGGCGCGCGCGTGATCCAGTTGCCTTCGGGCAGCATGCCGACGATCTCGGAATGCGCGTGCTGGCTGATCTGGCGCACCAGCGTCTTGCGGTAGTGCTCGGGCATCCAGTCCTTGGCCTCGATGAAGCCGCCTTCGTCGATGCGGGCGTCGAAGCGCTGTTCGAGCTGCAGTTCCTCGGTGGAACGCACGGCCTTCTTGCCGTCGCCGGGCTCCTTGCCCATCGTATCCATGGCTTGCGTGTACATCTTGATCTCCTTGAAGGGCTCAGAAACTTCAGTATTTCAGCTGTTTGCTGGACTCGAGATTCCGGTCGACGGCTGCCGGCGTCAGCCATTCGCTCTTGCAGCCAAAATCCTTGAACAGCACCATCTGGTCGCTGTAGTGCGCTGCCTTGCGGCCGTCGGGCGCGACGAAGCCGCTCTGGCCGGGTGGCGCCGCCGTGCACATCGAAACGGCGCCGGCCGCGAACACCACCTTGTCGTTCTGCGTGCCGCGGTTCATGAAGCTCGGCAACGTCAGAAGCTCATCGGCGCCGGCCTGCGGCGCGCCGATGAAGTTGCTGGTCAGGAAGACGTGCTTCGTGACCGGCGTCAGCCATTTGGCGGTGTCGGTCCCGAAACGGGCCGTCAGCTCCGACATGGCTTGCGCCAGCGTGGCCCGGATGACCGCGTTCTTGTCTTCGCCATTGAAGAAGTCGTAGGTCTGCGGCACCCCGGCCTTCGCGCCGAGCAATGCGTTGTAGAGCAGCTTCGAACCGTTGCCGGGGCGGATGCTGGCGACCTGGGTCGCGCCTGCGTAGCCGCCGTTCGCATAGGCCGCGAACACCTCGGGCGGAAGGTCGTCCTGCAGCACCTTCCTGTAGATGATGGGCAGCCAGGTCATCATGAGCGTGGTGGCCGGGCTCTGGTAGACGCCCTGCTCGGACGGGTCGTCATTCAGCTTGTTCCAGCCCGCCAGGATCTGTGCGCCGCGCCGCGCCGGGTCGGCGGCCGGCAGGCCCTTGGTGGCCTCGACGATGAAGGGGACGAAGTAGCGCGCGTTGGTGTCGGCGTAGGCGGTGGCGCGGGTCAGCGCCCACAGCTCGTCGGGCGTGTGCCTGGGCTTGGCCTCGAGCCGGGCGGTGATTTCGTTGACGCGGTCTGCCGCGCCATAGTTGCCGCCGTCGCTGACCGCGCCGGGTGCCGACTGGTTGTTCCAGTTGGCAACGAAGCCCTGCGCCGGATTGAACACCTTCGGATCCTCGCTGAAGGGCCGGATGCCCAGCCACTCCATCGTGCCATCGCCGAGTGCCGGCAGGCGCAGGTCCTGTGTCGCCGGCCGGATCGGCAGGCGGCCAGGCGAGACATAGCCGATGTTGCCGCCGGCGTCGGCGTAGTACCAGTTGATGGTGATCGCGACGCGCGACGCCTGGGCCAGCCACTCGTCCCAGTTCCTGGCTTGCATGGAGTGGATCCAGCCCAGCAGGGACTCGAGTTCGTAGCCGTCCCAGCTCCGCTTCATCGCGTAGGCCGTGTGGTTCGGGAGGTCGAAGTCGGTGACGATGCCGTGCACCGTGGCGTACACGTCGACGCTCTGGTCGGCCTGGCCCTTGACCTTGATGACTTCGGTGCGCCGGCTCATCGGGCGCATCGCGCCATTGAAGACGTATTCGTGCGGGTTCGCCGGGTTGAGCTTCTCCTGGTACATGTCGTTGACATCCAGCGGGCCCGCGGTGGCGCCCCAGGCGATCTTGCCGTTGGTGCCGAAGAGCACGACAGGATGCGCAAACGGCGTGTTGCCGGTCACGTCGTAGCCGGCCCCATGCAGGCCGATGGCGAAGACATAGGCCGGATTGAACCAGTTGAACTGCGGACCGTTGATCAGCACCGTGCTGCCGTCGCTGGTTTTCGCCGGGCCCGCGATCCAGAGGTTGCTCGCGATCGGGCGCTCCCAGGGTTGGGCGACGCCGCGCCGCGCCGCGTCGGTATCGCTGCGGGCGACCAGCAGTTCGGGCGAGACCGGGCCAAGCCGCGCCAGCGGATCGCTGCCTCCGCTGACGGCGGGCAGCGCGGCGGCCTGCGAGCGGCCGCTGGTACGCGGCACGGTGGTCGGCGCCAGCGGGTCCTCTACCCAGCGGATCTGGTCGAACAGCTGTCGGCCGACCGTATCGCCACGCGCCTTCTTGAGCACCTCCAGCAAGCGGAGATTGGCGATCTCGCTGCTTGCGTTCGAATAGCGGTTGGCCATCGTGCCGACCCAGATCATCGCCACGTCGTAACCGGTCCAGTCGTTCTTCGGCACGAAGCCGGCGTCGATGAATTGCTTGGGCAGCAGCGTGTCCCGGTTCGCGAGCACTTCGTTGACCCGCGCATTGAAGCCCGCCGCATAGCCGTCGAAGATGGCCTTGTCGTCGGCGGAGAGCCTGGCCATCTGGGCCTGGATCGACGCCGGGGTGAAATTGGAGCGGCTGCCCTTGTCGAGCGCCACATAGGCCGGCCCCATCACCTCGGACACGGTGCCCAGCACCGCACGGCGCGCCATCTCCATCTGGAACAGCCGGTCTTCCGCGACCACGTAGCCGTAGCCGTAGAACAGGCCGCGCACGTCGTCGGCATACACGTGCGGCACGCCGTAGGTGTCGCGCTTGACGGAGGCCGTGCCGGTGGACGGCGGCGGCGTCGTGGCGCAGCCGGCCAGCGCGAGTGCGACGCAGAGGGCGCTGAGGGTCTTGAGGTTCACAGGGTTCGATCGGTGGGTTGACTTGGCCGGAAGGGAGTTCGCCCTCAGCGCGGCCGCTGATCGATCACGCGCCGGGCCTTGCCGGTCAGCGTGCGTTCGATGGCGTCGGGCCTGAGCACGTTCACCCGGGTCGTGATGCCCACGAGGGTCTTGATCCGCTGCTGCAGCCACTGCGTGATCTCGCGCACCTCGGCCTCGTCGGTGGAAGCCGCCGCCAGCGGCTGCAACTCGCACTGCACCTCCACGGTGTCGAGCAGGCCGTCGCGGCTGACGCTGATGAGGTACTGGCCCGAGAGCTTGGCGTGCTGCAGCACGATCTCCTCGATCTGCGTCGGGAACACGTTGACGCCGCGGATGATCAGCATGTCGTCGGAGCGGCCGACGATCTTGCCCATGCGGCGGAACGAGCGCGCGGTCGGCGGCAAGAGTCGCGTGAGGTCGCGCGTGCGGTAGCGGATGATCGGCAGCGCCTCCTTGGTGAGCGAGGTGAAGACCAGCTCGCCCTCCGAACCGTCGGGCAGCACCTCGCCGGTTTCGGGGTCGACGATCTCGGGATAGAAATGGTCTTCCCAGATCACCGGGCCGTCCTTGGTCTCGACGCATTCGCTGGCCACGCCCGGGCCCATCACTTCCGAGAGGCCGTAGATGTCGACCGCGTCGATGCCGGCCTTGCCCTCGATCTCGTGCCGCATGGCTTCGGTCCAGGGCTCGGCGCCGAAGATGCCGACGGTCAGCGAGCTCTCGCGCGGATCCATGCCCTGGCGCACGAACTCCTCGATGATCACCTGCATGTAGCTCGGCGTGACCATGATGATGTCGGGCCGGAAATCCTGGATCAATTGCACCTGCTTCTCGGTCTGTCCGCCCGACATCGGGATCACGGTGCAGCCCGCGCGCTCGGCGCCATAGTGGGCGCCGAGGCCGCCGGTGAAGAGGCCGTAGCCATAGGCCACGTGCACGATGTCGCCGCGCCGTCCGCCGGCGGCGCGGATCGAGCGCGCCACCAGGTCGGCCCAGTGGTCGATGTCCTGCCGGGTGTAGCCCACCACCGTCGGCTTGCCGGTGGTGCCCGAGGACGCATGAATGCGCGCCACCTGCTGGCGCGGCACCGCGAACATGCCGAAGGGGTAGTTGTCGCGCAGGTCCTTCTTGGCCGTGAACGGGAACTTCGCCAGGTCGCTCAGTTGCTTGAGGTCGGCCGGGTGCACGCCCTTGGCGTCGAAGGCCTGGCGGTAGTGCGGCACGTGGTCGTAGGCGTGCTGCAGGGTCCAGCGCAGGCGCTGCAGCTGCAGGGCCTCGATCTGGTCGCGGCTGGCGGTCTCGATGGCGTCCAGGTCGCCGGGTGCGGGTTGCTTGACAGGCATTCGTGTCTCCTCGGCGGGCTCAGGCGGCGACCGCCGGCTTGCCCTTGATGGTGTAGGAGCGGCCGCGGAACATCGCGATACGCTCACCGCGCTGGTTGGTGATCTCGCTGTCGTAGACGCCGGTCCGGCCGGCCTTCGACAGCTCGAAGCTGCGCGCGGTCAGCAGGTCGCCCTCGCGCGCCGGCGCCACCAGGTCGATCGAGAAGCCCGAGGCCACGGTGAGCTCGTTGTAGGAATTGCAAGCGTAGGCGAAGGCGGTGTCGGCCAGCGCCGCGAGGAAGCCGCCATGGCAGGTGGCGTGGCCGTTGAGCATGTGGCCGCGCACGGTCATCGTGACCGTGGCCTGTCCCGGCGCGACTTCGGTCACGTCCATGCCCAGGCCCTGGACCGCGCGGTCGTTGGCGTACATGCGCTCGCGCACGAGCTCGGCGGTTTCCTGGGGCGTCGGTTCGGTGGCAATGTTCGACATGTGGGTTCTGTTCAGCGATCGGTGAAGAGAGGGGCGCGCTTGGCGCCGAAGGCAGTGACGCCTTCGAGGTAGTCGTGGGCGCTCCCGAGCTGCGCCTGCACCCGGGCCTCGGCGTCGAGGGCCTGGTCGAGCGTGAGGTGCTGTGCACCGTCGATCGCGGCGCGCGTCTCGGCCAGCGCCTTCACGGGCATCGCCGCCAGGCGCTGCGCCAGCTTGGAGGTCTCGTCGGCCAGCGCCGTGTCATCGACGCACTTCCAGATCAGGCCGATGCGCTCGGCCTCGGCCGCGGGCAGCTTGTCGCCCAGCATCGCCAGGCCCAGCGCGCGCGCGCGGCCCACGATGCGCGGCAGCAGCCAGGTGCCGCCGGTGTCGGGCACGAGGCCGATCTTGGCGAAGGCCTGGATGAAGCTGGCCGATTGCCCGGCCAGCACGAAGTCGCAATTCAGCGCCAGGTTGGCGCCCGCGCCGGCCGCCACGCCGTTGACCGCGGCGATCACCGGCACCGGCATCGAGCGCAGCCGCTGCACCAGCGGCTTGTAGAGCAGCTCGATCGTGCGCCCCAGGTCCTTGGGCGGCTCGCCGGGCGCCGAGGGCGCGACCATCGGATCGGCCAGATCCTGCCCGGCACAGAAGCCGCGGCCGGCACCCGTGAGCACCACGCAACGCACTTCGGCGTTGGCCGCCGCGGCATCGAGCGCCTGGCGCAGTGCCTGGTGCATGGCTTCGGTGAAGCTGTTGAGGGCGGCAGGACGGTTCAGCGTCAGCGTCAGGACCGGGCCCTGCTGCGCGGCAAGCACGAGTGAATCGGACAAGCTGTGTCTCCAGTCTTGAGTCTTGGCGTGGGGCGGGGGTCTTGACCGGCGTCAAAGGTATCGTTGACTGACCGGTCGGTTAATCATAGGATCGACCAAGGCTTGATGCAAGTCAAAATCGCCAAGGGATAACCCTTAGCCTCGTTTCCATCCAACACCAACGGAGATCGCCTTGCCTTGTTATTCCATCGAAGGGGTGGTGCCGGTCGTCGACCCGAGCGCCTTCGTCCACCCGACCGCGGTGCTGATCGGCGACGTGATCGTCGGACCGGACTGCTATGTCGGGCCCTGCGCCGTGCTGCGCGGCGACTTCGGCCGCATCGTGCTCGAGCGCGGCTCGAACGTGCAGGACACCTGCGTGCTGCACGGCTTCCCGGCCCAGGACACGGTGGTCGGGGAGAACGGCCACATCGGCCACGGCGCGGTGCTGCACAGCTGCGTGGTGCGGCGCGATGCGCTGGTGGGGATGAACGCGGTGGTGATGGACGAGGCCGAGATCGGCGAGGCGGCCATCGTCGCGGCCTGCGCCTTCGTGCCGGCCGGCAGGAAGATCCCGGCCCGCTCGCTCGCCGCCGGCGTGCCCGCCAAGGTGTTGCGCGAGCTCAGCGACCAGGAGGTGGCCTGGAAGCTCGAGGGCACGCGCACCTATCAGGCGCTCACGCTGCGCAGCCTGGCGACCATGCAGGAAGTGACCGCGCTGGCCGAAGTCGAGGCCGACCGGCCGCGGCTCGACGCACCAGACGTGCGCCCGCTGATCGCGACCAAGCGAAGCTGATCAGGGCTTGCGCGTCAGGTCGCGCTCGCTCTCCACCGCGAAATAGAACCATTCGGTGTCCGGCAGCGCCTCGGCGTTCGGGAACACGACGACGCCGTCGCGCTCGGCGCGCAGCAGGCTGCCATCCGCGCGCACGCCGATCGGCTCGCCGCGCGCCACCGGATCGAAGGTGGCCCATTCGCGAACGAAGCGGTCGTCCGCATGCAGCCGATCGGTCACGCTGACGAGGCGCAGCAGCGACGGCCGCGAAGGCGGCGGCCGCTGCGGATCGGGGGCCAGCATGCCCAGCAGCCGCAGCGTGGCGAGGATCGCCGCATGCGCCACCTCGGGCGCGGCCGGGTCCTCGTGCTGGCCGCATTCGAGCGTGACGCCGTAGCCGCCGCGGCTGCGCATGTATTCGTTGGTGCCCCAGCCGAAGGCCAGCGCCGCCTCGTCGGCCGGCCGTCCGCCGGCGCGCTGCGCGAGCCCGGCGGCATAGATGTCGAGCCAGCCCTCGACCACGCGCGGCGTACCCAGGTGCAACGCCAGCTGCCCTTCCTCGAAGGCGCGCGAGAAAGGCTCGAGCGCGCCCTGGTTGTCGCGCGGCCCGATCATCGCGAAGGCCTCGCCCTCGCTCTGGAAGGAATGCAGGTCGAGCAGCACCTCGTGGCGATCGAGCAGCGGGCACAGCAGGTCGGTGATGCGGGCCTCGTAGTCGGCCGGCTCGGCGCCCGGCGCGGTCGGCCGGAACAGGCGGTTGAGGTTGCGCTCGCCCTCACGGCGCAGCCGCCGCCGCGCCAGCGGATTCGCGACCGGCACCAGGGTGAGCTGGCCGCGCAGCAGCGCCAGCGAACCGGCGTCCAGCTCGGCCGCGATGCGCTCGATGCCGGCGGTGCCACAGGTCTCGTTGCCGTGCACGCCGCCCAGCACCATCAGCCGCGGCCCGGGCTGCAGGCTCGCGTAGCCGTGGATGCGCAGGAGGTCGGGGGGCGCTGTCATTTCGCCGGCGATCGATCGGGCTTGCAGCGACCCGCTCAGGCCTTCACGGTGGTGGCCAGCTGTTCGCGCATCGCAGCGACCACACCGGCGTAGTCCTTGGCATTGAAGATCGCGCTGCCTGCCACGAAGGTGTCGGCGCCGGCGCTCGCGACCCGCGCAATGTTGTCGACCTTGATGCCGCCGTCGACCTCGAGACGGATGTCGCGGCCGGTCTCGTCGATGCGCTTGCGCGCGAGTTCGATCTTGCGTAGCGCCGAATCGATGAAGCTCTGGCCGCCGAAGCCCGGGTTCACGCTCATGATCAGGATCAGGTCGATGTCGTCGATCACCCAGTCCAGCGCCTCCAGGCCGAGGGCCGGGTTGAACACCAGCCCGGCCTTGCAGCCGGCCGCCTTGATGGCCTGGACGCTGCGGTGCATGTGCGGCGAGGCGTCCGGATGGAAGCTGATGTAGTCGGCGCCGGCCTGCGCGAAGGCCGCGGCCAGCGCATCGACCGGTTCGACCATCAGGTGGACGTCGATCGGCACCGGCCGGCCGTCGGGCGTCCTGGCATGCGGCTTGAGGGCCTGGCACACCATCGGACCGAAGGTCAGATTCGGCACGTAGTGGTTGTCCATGACGTCGAAATGGATCCAGTCGGCACCGGCGGCGATCACGTCGCGCACTTCGTCGCCGAGGCGTGCGAAGTCGGCCGAAAGGATGGAGGGGGCGATTCGGAAGGGGCTGCTCATGGGCTCGGATTGTCGCAGCAGGGCAGCCTTGGGGGGGCRGCGMCCCACACGCAGTGGGGGAGCGTGGGGGCGAGGCCGGCGCCGGGCCGCCCCAAGGCGGCCTGCGGCCCCCTCGGGGGGCAGCGACCCACACGCAGTGGGGGAGCGTGGGGGCGATGTACCATGACCGGGATGTCCAGCCTTCCGATCAGCGTGGAGATCGAACCTCGCTACCTGCCAGACCAGTCCTCGCCCGAGGACCGCGTCCATACCTTTGCCTACGCGGTCACGGTGACCAACCACGGCCAGGTGCCGACGCAGCTGATCGCGCGCCACTGGGTCTTCGCCGACGCCTCCGGCCACACGCAGGAGGTCGACGGCCTCGGCGTCATCGGCCAGCAGCCCCTGCTGGCGCCAGGGGAATCCTTTCGCTACACCAGCGGCTGCCGGCTGCAGGCGCCCAGCGGTACCATGCATGGCAGCTTCTTCTTCGTGACCGAGCGCGGCGAGCGCTTCGACGTTCCAATCCCCACGCTGGTGCTGGAAGCCGACGCGGGGGACATGCCCTCCTCGCGCGTGCTGCACTGAGCACGCATTTCACTTTCGAGCCATGAACGCCTTGCGCGCTCTGGATGTTCCGCGGGGGCTCTGTCCCACGAGCTGAATCGATGACGTCTTTCATTCCCTACGATCTGCTGGGCTTCTGGTCGGAGTGGGTGCGGCCCTCGGCCGGCCTGCCGACCGTGCTGTGGTCGCTGCTGCTGGCGACCTCCGCCGCCGCCGGCCACCTGGTGCAGCGCTACATGGGCCTGCCCAAGGTGGTCGGCTATTCCATCGTCGGCACCGTGGTCGGCTTCGCCGGCTTCGAGGGCGCGATCTGGCCGCTGCAGGGCATCAGCCTGTTCCTGCTCGAGCTCGGCGTGGCGATCGTGCTGTTCGAGGCCGGCGGCCGGCTGCCGCTGCGCTGGTTCCGGCACAACCCGATGGTGCTGGTGCAGAGCCTGCTCGAAGCCACGCTGACCTACTTCGGCGTCTTCTGGGCGCTGCACTGGCTCGGCATCCCGGACCCGGTGGCGAACCCGATCGCGCTGATGGCGATCGTGGCCTCGCCGGCCGTGCTGAGCCGGGTGGTGATGGACACCCGGGCCTCGGGCCCGGTGACCGAGCGCGCCATGACGCTGGCGACGCTCAACACCTTCTACGCCCTCGTGCTCGGCTATGCACAGGCCAGCCTGATCGAGCATGCGCCCACGGGGCTGCTGCAGAAGCTCAATCCGGTCGGCGTGGTGCTGGGGCTCTCGTTCGTGGTCGGCGCGCTGATGGCGCTGTCGCTGCGCTCGGCGTTGCGGGTCATGAGTCCGGCCAGCGAAAACACCTCGATCCTGCTCCTGGCCATCATTGCCGCCGGCGCCGCGCTGGCCGCGCATTTCGGCGGCTCGGCGCCGCTCGCGGCCCTGATCGGCGGCGTGCTGCTGAAGGCGCTGAACCCCAAGCCCTGGGCCTGGCCGCGCCAGCTCGGTACCGCGGCCTCGCTGCTCACGATGCTGATGTTCGTGCTGGTCTCGATCGTCGCCGCGCAGGCCGACTGGAGCCTGCCGGTGGCCAGCGTGGTGCTGAGCGTGATCGGCGTGCGCGCCTTCGCCAAGATCGCCGGCGTGGCGATCGCCAATCCGGGCAGCGGTGCGAGCTGGAAGCAGGCCCTCTGGGTCGGCTGCGCGATGTCGCCGCTGTCGTCGATCGCGCTGCTGATCACCTCCGCCTTCGTCACCGCCTCGCCGCTGCTGGGCCCGATGATCACGCAGATCGCCCTGCCGGCGATCCTGCTGATGGAGGTGCTCGGCGCGGTGCTCGCCACCATCGCCATCCACGGCGCCGGCGAAAGCTCCAAACCCTGGACGCCGGAGGTCTTCGGCACCGTGGAGGACACGCAACGATGAGCGCAGCGATGAACCCACGCACCATCGATCCGCGGACCGGAGCGCCCGCCAACACCCCCGCCAGCCGGGTGGTTCCGCTCGAGCCCTTCAACAAGTCGGTGGCGCTGTCGCTCGGCGTCGAGCTCGAGCTGCAGCTCGTCAACACCCACGACTACGACCTCGCCCCCTATGCCGAGGACATGCTGCGGCTGATGGCGAAGTCGCCGCTGCCGCTGCCGGGCAGCGTGGTCCCCGAGATGACCTCGAGCATGATCGAGATCTCCACCGACGTCTGCCACTCGGCGCTCGACGTGATCGCGCAGCTGACGCCGATCCGCGACGCGCTGGTGCGCAATGCCGACAAGCTCAACATCGCGGTGGTCGGCGGCGGTACCCACGCCTTCCAGCAATGGCACGAGCGGCGCATCTACGACAAGCCGCGCTTTCGCGCGCTCTCGGAGCTCTACGGCTACCTGTCGAAGCAGTTCACGATCTTCGGCCAGCACGTGCACATCGGCTGCCCCGATGCCGACTCGGCGCTGCTGATGCTGCACCGCATGTCGCGCTACATCCCGCATTTCATCGCGCTGTCGGCGTCCTCGCCCTTCGTGCAGGGGCAGGACACGCAGTTCGATTCGGCGCGGCTCAACTCGGTGTTCGCGTTCCCGCTGTCGGGCCGGGCGCCCTTCACCCTCAGCTGGCGCGAGTTCGAGAACTACTTCATGCGCATGACCCGCACCGGCGTGGTCCGCAGCATGAAGGACTTCTACTGGGACATCCGGCCCAAGCCCGAATTCGGCACCATCGAGATCCGGGTCTTCGACACGCCGCTGACCGTCGAGCGCGCCGCCGCGCTGGCCGGCTACGTGCAGTCGCTGGCGGCCTGGTTCCTGCAGGAACAGCCCTTCACCCCGACCGAGGACGACTACCTGGTCTACACCTACAACCGCTTCCAGGCCTGCCGCTTCGGCCTCGACGCGCTGTATGTGGACCCGGCCAGCGGCGAGCACATGCCGCTGCGCGACCACATCCTGATGACCATGACCCAGCTCGAATGGCACAGCGAAGCGCTCAATGCCACGCAGGCGCTCGGCGAGCTGCGCACCAGCGTGGAAGCCAACCGCAACGACGCGCGCTGGCTGCGCGAACGGCAGGGCAAGGAGCGGCTCCTGGCGGAGGTCGTGCGGCAGGCGGCGCTGCGCTTCCGGACTTCGGCGGTATGAGGACCGCATGAGCAGCACCGGCGAATTCGACCTGATCGCGCGCTACTTCACGCGCCCCGCGCAGCGCTCGCCGCTGGGCGTGGGCGACGACTGCGCATTGCTCGCCCCGGCACCGGGCATGCAGCTAGCCGTGTCCTCCGACATGCTGGTCGAAGGGCGGCACTTTCTTTCGACGGTCGACCCGGCGCGGCTCGGCCACAAGGCGCTGGCGGTCAACCTCAGCGACCTCGCAGCCTGCGGCGCGAAGCCGCTGGCCTTCACGCTGGCGCTGTCATTGCCCTCGGTCGACGAAGTCTGGCTCGAAGGCTTTTCGCGCGGCCTGTTCGCGCTGGCCGATGCGCACGGCTGCGAGCTGGTCGGCGGCGACACCACGCGCGGGCCGCTCAACCTCTGCATCACCGTGTTCGGCGAGGTGCCGGCCGGTGCGGCGCTGTTGCGCTCGGGCGCCAAGGCGGGCGACGACATCTGGGTCAGCGGCACGCTCGGCGATGCGCGGCTCGCGCTCGAGGTGTTCCGCGGCACGCTGGCGCTGCCGGCCGAGCTGTTCGAACTGGCACGCGGCCGCATGGAGCGGCCAACCCCGCGGGTCGCGCTGGGCCTGGCCCTGCGCGGCATGGCCTCGGCGGCGGTCGACGTCAGCGACGGGCTGGTCGGCGACCTCGGCCATGTGCTGCGTGCAAGCGGCGTCGGGGCGCGGATCGACGCCGACGCGGCGGCCGCCCTGCTGGCGCTGGGCGCCCACCCGCAAGCCGCGGCGGCCGGCCTCGACCGGGACGCCCGGCGCGCCTGCGCCCTGGCGGGCGGCGACGACTACGAACTCGCCTTCACGGCACCCGCTTCGGCGCGCGCCGCGGTCGAGCAGGCGGCCCGCGCGAGCGCCACGCCGGTCACGCGCATCGGCGTCATCGAGCCCGAGGCGGGGCTGCGCCTGGTCGATGCCCAAGGCGCCCCCGTGGCGCAGCGCTTCGCGTCCTTCGACCACTTCGCCTGAGCGGGCTCGGGCCGTTCAGGCGCGCCGCCGGCGTTCCATCGGTACCTCTTCGAGCACCGCGAACGCGGAATCGATTTCGAGCTCGTTCAGCACGCAGGTCAGTCCGCGGTAGAGCTGGTCGGGAGACACCGGCTTGTGCAGCAGCGGAACGCCGCTGGCACGGGCCTCGCGCAGCCGCTGCGGTGCGGTGTCGCCGGTGATCAGCAGCGCGGGCAGGCGCTCGCCGAACTCGGCCCGCAGCGTGGTGATCGCCTCGGCACCGGTGCGGAGTTCGCGCAGGCGATAGTCGCTGATGACCAGCCCCGGCGGGTTCGCGCGCGCCAGCGCCAGGGCCTCCTCGATCGAGTCGGCGACGTCGCATTCGCAGCCCCAGGCGCTCAACAGCTGCCGCATGCCGGCGCGCACCGCTTCGTCGTCATCGATCACCAGCACCCGGACGTCGAAGACGCGCGCGTGGCCCGCGGCAACCTCCAGCCCGGCGCTCGCCACCCCCATCTGCGCGAGCGGCAGCGCGAGCCGGAAGACGCTGCCGCGCTGCGGCTCGGACACCAGCGACAGCGTGTGGCCCAGGGCACGCGCCAGGCCCTGCGCGATGGCCAGGCCCAGCCCCAGGCCCTTGCGCCGGTCGCGCTCGGCATTGCCGAGCTGATGGAACTCGCGAAAGATCTCGCGATGCTGGGTCGGCTCGATGCCGATGCCGGTGTCCCAGACCTCGATCAGCAGCTCGCTGCCGCGCCGGCGGGAGGCGACCAGCACCCCGCCGCTGTCGGTGTAGCGGATCGCATTCGACACCAGGTTGCGCAGGATCAGCGCCACCAGCGCCGGGTCCGAGCGCACCGCCGCATGGGTCTCGCGCGAGCGGTAGACGATGCCCTTGGCGTCGGCCTGCGGCGCCAGTTCGTTCTCCATTCGGTTGAGCAACGGCTGCAGCGGGAAGTCCTGCATCTGGGGCTCGACCACGCCGGCCTCGATGCGCGAGAAGTCGAGCAGGGTGTCGAGCATCTCGGCCGAGGCATGCCAGGTGGCGCGGGCGTTGGCCAGGGCGTCGTACTGGGCGGCCGACAGCTTGCTGCGGGCCAGCACCTCGAGGAACAGTCCCTGCGCATGGATGGGCTGGCGCAGGTCATGGCTGGCGGCGGCAAGGAACTTGGACTTGGCCAGGTTGGCCTGGTCGGCCTTCAGCTGCGCCGCCTGCGCATGGCCGGTCTCCACCTGCAGCCGTTCGATCAGTTCGAGGTTCTCGAAGCGCAGGTCGATCGCCGCGCGCGCCGCCCGGGCGCTGTTGCGCGCCTGGCCGAGCAGCGTGGCGACGTAGAGCACGGCAGCCACCCCCAGCGCGTTGTAGGCCGGGTCGCCCAGCAGCACCAGCTTGGCGGCCACCACGGCCACCTCGACCGTGCCGAACACGACGAACACCGGCAGCACCGGCGACAGCGAGGACATCGAGCTGCCGGCGACGCCCGCGAGCACCGCGATCACAAGAATGCTGCCGGTGACCGAGGTGGTGCCCAGCGCCACCCACGCCAGCGCGCCCCACGCGGCGGCGTCGATGAAGTTGAGCGTCATCTGCCGCCACACCAGGCGGCGCGCGCGCTCGTACGAGATCTCGCAGGCCAGCGTGCGGCGGGCATCACGGGCGCAATACAGCTTGATCAGGATCACCGTGCCGGCCCAGAGCCGCAGCGCCAGCGCATTGCTGTCGTTGGAGAGCACCCAGACCAGCAGCAGCGCGACCAGGATCGTCGGGATGACCGAACTGCCGATGTTGCCGAGCTGCAGCCGGAGCTGCTCGACCAGCGTGCGCCCATCGGCCAGGCGCGGGAATCTGGACATCAGGCGACCAGCCCCCTGCGGCGCGCCGCGAAGCCCGCTTCCGAACGGCTCGACACCTGCAGCGCCGCCAGCACCGCCTGCACGTGCCCGCGCACCGTGTTCTCCGACAGCCCGAGGCGGCGTCCGATGACCTTGTTCGGCAGGCCCTGGCACAGCAGGTCGAGCACCTCGGACTGGCGTGGCGTCAGCAACTGGGGCGACCCGCCGCCCGTCGGCGCCGGCGTGCCGGCGGTGGTCGGCTCGCCGCGCCGCAGTTGTTCGATCACGGTCAGGATGTTGTCGGCGGTGCCGGCCTTCGAGACGAAAGCCGCCGCGCCGCGCTCCGACGCCATCCGCACGTTGTGCGGCCCGGCATCGGAGGACAGGATGACCACCGCCGCCTGCGGCCATTTGCGCTTTACGAGCGCGATGCCCTCGAGCCCGTTGAGCCCTTGCAACTGGATATCGAGCAGCACCAGCGCGGGTTCGTCCATCGCCGAGCGAAGCCCCTCTTCCAGGGAGCTCGCCTCGGCCACCTCCAGCTCGGGAATGCCGGAGGCGAGCACCATGCGGAGCCCGCAACGGAACAACGCGTGGTCGTCGATGAGAAGAATTCGGGCGGGCAGCATGACGCGACGATTCTGCGCGAAGTCGAACCGGTCCAAATGGACTATTTACCCACGGCCGCCTTGCCGCGACGATTCAGGCGCCAAAGCCAATCCGTTGACGAACCACTGCCTGCGCCCCGCCGAATGAAGCCCTTGATCGACATCCAACGCATCGGACCGGATGCCTACTGCCACCGCATCAGCGCTCAGGGCGGTGCGGCGCAGGAGGCCAGCCGCGACTTCGTCGCGCTGGAGCATTGCCTGCGCGATGCGGGCGAATCGCTGGGCCGCTATTTCGCGCAGGTGGAACTCAAGTTCGACGGCCTGTTCCTGGGCGCCTGCGCCGTCGATGCGCTGCGCACCACCCCCCAGGCCGTGGCCCGCCGCATTTCGCAGCATTTCCAGCCGGCCTGATCGCCAGTCTCAGGCCGACGCCGGGCCGCCAGCGCGGCGAAGTCCGCGCTTCGCACGGACGGGCGGCCTGCAGCTTCCCCTTGGGGGGCAGCGACCACACGAAGTGAGGGAGCGTGGGGGCTCATCAGCCCCGCGCAGCAACAAAACGCTGCGCCAGCAGGGCCGCCAGCGCCGGCGCCAGCGCAAAACTTGCGAACAGCCACGCGGCCGCCGATTGCGCGCCCGCCGCGCCGCCGGGTTCGGTCAGCCCTGCGGCATTCGCCACCAGGCCGGCCACTGCGGCGCCGATCGCCATGCCGTAGAGCTGCACGGTCGTGATCGATGCCGACGCCAGGTTCTCCTCGCCAGGCCGCGCCAGCGTCAGCACCCGGGTCAGCAGATGCGGCCACCCCATGCCCACGCCAAAGCCGGTGCAGGCCAGCGCAAGACCGAGGCCGAGCGTCTGGAACACCGGCGTGAAGCGCACCACGGGCACGAGCAGCAGCAGCCCGAGCAGGCCCAGCGTGCTGACCACCGGGCCGAGGCGCAGCATGCGGTCGGCGCGCGGACCCGTGCGGCCCGCGGACAGCAGCGATGCGGCGCTCCAGCCGCCCGCCATCGCGGCCGTGAGATAGCCCGCGGCCAGCGGCGAATGGCCGTGCAGCGTCTGCAGGAAGTAGGGCACGAAGATCTCCGTGTCGGTGCCGATCAGGAGCAGCGCGACGCAGGCATAGATCGCACCGAACGCGGTGAAGGGCGCGTAGGCGCCGGTGGGCAGCAGCCGGACCGTCGCCCGCCGGTCGACGCGCGCCAGCACCACGCCCAGTGCCAGGCCGAAGAGCACCAGGCCGATCTGGCCGGGCAGCGTGTCGAACAGGCTCGCCGTCGCGACGCAGAGAGCCGAGGCGATCAGCAGCAGGATCTGGCCGATCGGCAGGGCGGCGCGCGGGGCCTCCCGCTCGGCCGCGCCGGCACGCGACGGCAATTGCACGCTGACGATCAGGGCCTGGACCAGCGCGACCGGAAGCAGGGCCCAGAAGGCCCAGCGCCAGTGGCCCAGTTGCGCGAAGACGCCGCCGACCGCGGGACCGCACAGGGTCGCGACGCCCCACATGCCTGAGACCAGCGCGACCGCGCGCGGCCACAGGCTGGCCTCGAACATGAAGCGGATCAGCGCATAGCTCAACGCCGCCAGCACGCCGCCGCCCAGCCCCTGCACGGTGCGCCCGGCCAGCATCCAGGCCATGCCAGGGGCCGTCGCGCAGCCGACGCTGCCCAGCACGAAGACCGCCAGCGCCGCCAGGTAGGTCCGGCGCGGCCCCAGTTCCTGGAGCAGGCGCACCGACAGCGATGCGCCGAGGATCGACGCCGCCACGAACAGCGTGGTGTTCCAGGCGTACCAGGCGACGCCGCCGATGTCCTGCACGACCGAGGGCAGCACCGTGGTCACGATGTGCACGTTGATCGCATGCAATGCGACCCCGCCAGTGACGGCGACGGCCCGCCAGGCGTTGCGCCCCGAGAACAATTCGCCCCATGAAGCGGTGCGGGTCGGGACGGCAGCGGAAGAAAGCGAGGTCATGGCGGAACGAGGCTGCCGGGCAGGCATATTATCAAAGCAACTGCTTGCATATTAGCAGTCACTCGCAATTAGACAAGTAAAATCTTGGGGAATATGACGTCCAGTTCCACGGCCGACCGCATCCTGCTGCTGCTGAAAAGCCGCGGCCCGACGTCGACGGCCGCGCTGGCCGCCTGGCTGCAGACCACGACCGAGGCGGTGCGACAGCAGGTGCACAAGCTGGCCGACGCCGGGCTGGTGCGCGGCGTCAGCGAGGCGCCCTCCGGCGTCGGGCGGCCGGGCCAGGCCTGGTCGCTGAGCGCCAGCGGGCACGCGCGTTTTCCCGACCGGCACGCCGAACTCACGCGGACGTTGATCGACACGGTGCGCGAGGTGTTCGGCGAAGCCGGGCTCGAGCAGCTCATTGCGCGGCGCGAGAGCGCTTCCCGCGCTGCCTACCTGGAAGCCTGCCGGGACCTGCAGGATCTGGAGCCGCGGCTGCGCAAGCTCGCCGCGCTGCGCGACGACGAAGGCTACATGGCACGGCTGGAGCCCGACGGCCACGATTGGCTGCTGATCGAGGACCACTGCCCGATCTGCGCCGCCGCCGAGACCTGCCAGGGCTTCTGCCGTTCCGAACTCGATGTGTTTCGCGAGGTCGCCGGTCCGCAGGGCCGCCTGCGCCGCGAGGAACATCTGATCGCAGGCGCGCGCCGCTGCGTCTACCGCATCACGCCGCTCCCCGCCTCCGGGCCAAAGATGCGCGACACTGCGGGCTGATGCAAGCCGATCCCGATTCGCCCTCTCCCGCCGTCCCGTTTCGCCCGACGCTGCGCTTCCTGTTCGCGCATCCCGCGCACCTGATCGCCCTGGGCTTCGGCTCCGGCCTGCCGCGCCACGCACCCGGCACCGTGGGCACGCTCTGGGCCTGGGTCGCGTTCCTGGTGATGGAGCGCTGGCTGTCGAGCGCCGCGATCGGCTGGGTGATCCTGGCCTCGCTGCCGATCGGCTGGTGGGCCTGCACGGTCACGGCGCGCCACATGCGGGTGGCCGACCCCGGCAGCATCGTCTGGGACGAGGTGGTCGCCTTCTGGATCGTGCTCTGGCTGGTGCTGCCCGGCGGCCTGCTGGCCCAGCTCATCGCCTTCGGCCTGTTCCGCTTCTTCGACGCCGTCAAGCCGGGCCCGGTCGGCTGGGCCGACCGGTTGTTCAAGCCCCACGGGTCCGACGCCGGGACGATGCGCTGGAGTGCCGCGGGCCTGGGCATCCTGTTCGACGACCTGGTGGCGGCCTTCTGCACGCTGCTGGTCATCGCCGCCTGGCGTGCATGGTGAAGTGACGATGAACCCCTCCCCGATCCCCCCTCCCGACCTCGACGTTCCCGCACTGGTGCTTCAGCTGGCCGAACTGCTGCAGCACCGGCGCTGGATGATGGCCACCGCCGAGAGCTGCACCGGCGGCCTGATCGCCGGCGCCTGCACCGATCTCTCCGGCTCGAGCGCCTGGTTCGAGCGCGGCTTCGTGACCTATTCGAACGCGGCCAAGGCCGAGCTGCTCGGCATCGACGCAGCACTGATCGAGGCCCACGGCGCGGTCAGCGAGCCGGTGGCGCGGGCCATGGCCGAAGGCGCGATCGCGCGCTCGCAGGCCCAGGCCGCGGTCGCGGTCACCGGCGTCGCCGGGCCCACCGGCGGCTCGCCCGACAAGCCGGTCGGCACCGTCTGGTTCGGCTGGTCGGTGGACGGCCGCGTGCGCACCGAGCGCCGCCGCTTCGACGGCGACCGCGCCACGGTGCGCGCGGCCACGGTGCAATACGCGCTGCAGACGCTCGCAGAGCTGGTGCGGAGAGCCTGAGCCCCCACGCTCCCTCACTTGGTGTGGTCGCGGCGACCGGCTGAATTAGGATGGCGCATGCGCACCGAACAAACCCTCCGCCGCCTCTATGACGCGTTCGCCGTGCTCGACGCCGACACCATGGCGAGCTGCTATGCGCCCGAGGCGCGCTTCGACGACGAGGCCTTCTCGCTGCGCGGAGCGCGCGAGGTCGGCGGCATGTGGAAGATGCTCTGCGGCGGCACAAAGGCCAAGGGCGCCGCGGTCTGGAAGCTCAGCTACCGCGACCTCGAGGCCGACGCCACGAGCGGCAAGGCGCACTGGGACGCGCACTACCTCTTCAGCGCCACCGGGCGCATCGTCGACAACGCGATCGACTCGCGCTTCACCTTCACGCCCGAGGGCCTCATCGCCACGCAGCGCGACCGCTTCGACTTCTGGCGCTGGTCGCGGCAGGCACTGGGCGCGCCCGGCCTGCTGCTGGGCTGGTCGCCGATGCTGAAGAAGAAGGTGCGCACCACCGCCGCGGCGAACCTCGCGGCCTTTCTCGCCCGCAACCCCTGACCTGCCTCCACGGAACACCCATGACCGACATCACGATCGCCGACAACCCCGCCGAGCACCGCTACGAGGCCCGCATCGGCGGCGAACTCGCGGGCTACTGCGAATACAACCTGCTGAGCGAGGCCATCATGTTCACCCACACCGAGGTGCTGCAGGCCTTCGAGGGCAAGGGCGTGGCATCGGCGCTCGCGCGTCACGTGCTCGACCAGGCACGGGCCGACGGCAAGCACGTGATTCCGGTCTGCCAGTTCATCGCCGGCTATATCCGCAAGCACCGCGATTACGCGGACCTGGTGCGCCCGGACGTGCAGCGGGCGTTCAAGATCTGAGGGCTCAGGCCCCCACGCTCCGCACTGCGTGTCGTCGCTGCCCCCCGAGGGGGCGCAGTCCGGCTTGGGGCGGCCCGGCGCCGGACTCCGGCCCCCACGCTCCGCACTGCGTGTCGTCGCTGCCCCCCGAGGGGGCGCAGTCCGGCTTGGGGCGGCCCGGCGCCGGACTGGCTCAGTCGCAGCGGTAGGTGACTTCCCCGGTCGGGGTGCCCGGCCCCTTGGCATCCAGGAAGCGCATCGGTGCGCCGAAGTTGCGGCAGTAGGCCTCCGCCTCCTGCGCGGTGGGCGACTTGAACACGCCGTCGCCGAGCCAGGTGACCCGCGGGGCGGGTCGCGACGCGCATCCGGCGGCGATGGCCGCAAGCGTGAGGAGGGAAAGGGTGGCGAAGGGTCGCATCGGGAAGCGCATGGTGGTGGCCGGACCGGCTCAGCCCTGATAGAACACTTCGACCTTGCCCTTGAGCTTGATCAGCAGTGGCTTGCCCTTGCGATCGAGCGTCCTGCCTGCGGGCACCTTGATCCAGCCTTCGCTGATGCAGTACTCCTCGACGTCCTTGCGCTCCTTGCCGTTGAATCGGATGCCGATGTCGTGTTCGAAGACTTCGGCGACGTGATGCGGGCTGCGCGGGTCGATCGACAGATGGTCGGGCAGCGGTGGCGGGGTGGGAGTGGTTTCGGTCATGAATGTGGATTTCTCGAAGGGCTCCATTTTGAAGCGTCCGGCGCCGGCAGCCAGGCGAACGCCACGGTGGCGGCGACCAGCAGCCCCGCGATGGTCGCCAGCACGGCGCGGAAGGCCTCGATGCCATGGGCCGCACCCCACGAGGCCGCGGCGCCCGTGACCCACTGCATCAGCGCCACGCCGAGGAACAT
This sequence comes from Variovorax sp. P1_G12, assembly GCF_056405555.1. NCBI lineage: Bacteria > Pseudomonadati > Pseudomonadota > Betaproteobacteria > Burkholderiales > Comamonadaceae > Variovorax > Variovorax sp. P1_G12. The sequence goes on from NZ_JBFUBW010000027.1 coordinate 36,364, forward strand.
CGCCATCGTGAAGACCGCCATCGCGCGGCCCGTGATCGCCGCCGGATAGGCCGCCCGCACGTCGGCGTATTGCCAGACGATGAAGCCTCCGAGCAGCCCGATCAGGATCGTGGCGCCGACATCGACCCAGGCCTGCGTGAAAAAGGCAATCGCCGCGAACAGCCCGGCGTAGACCAGGCTGCAGCCGATGATGCGGCGACGCCGCGCCGGACCGTCCCGGTCCAGCTGACCGAACAGGGGCGGCCCGACCAGCGAGACCAGCGAGACGACCAGCGCCACATGGCCGCTCTGCACCAGCGAATAGCCATGGCGCTCGATCAGGAGCGGCCCGAGCCAGAGCCCGCGCAGCGAGATGAAGGCCGCATAGGTCACGGCCCCCAGCACCATGATGCCGAACGTGTGCGGCAGCGCGAACAGGGCGCCGAACTGCCGCAGCGCCTGCGCCACCGACTCCTTCGGCGGGCTGTCCGGCCGCGCCGGCTCGCGCACCCGGTGCCAGATCGCCAGCCAGGCCAGCGCCGAGGCCGCCGCCAGGACGACGAAGCCCATGCGCCACGAGCGCTCCTGCACCAGCCACGCGAGCGGCGTGCCGGTCAGCAGCATGCCGACGCTGCCGATGCCCAGCACCAGCCCCGACACCGAAGCGAATCGCGCAGCGGGGAAATGCCGCGCGATGAACACCGTACAGACCAGGAAGGCCGGCGCGCAGCCGATGCCGATCAGCACCTGGCCGGCCACCAGCACCCCGTAGTCGGTGGACAGCGCCGACAGCAGTGCGCCCGCGATGGCGAGCGGGAACGCGGTCAGCACGGTGCGGCGCACGCCGTGCAGGTCGATGCCGATGCCCATGAAGAGCTGCATCGCGCCGAACGCGAAATGGAAGGCGGCCGAGAAGAGGCCGAGCGCCTGCGGCGAGAGCACGAACTCCGCCTGCAGCTGGCTGGCCATGATCGCGCCCACGGTGCGAAAGGCCTGGCTCAGCGCGAACGCGGTGCACAGCGCCAGGACCATGGCCCAGGCGGCGCGCGCAGACAACCCACCCGGTGCGGCGTTCAAGTGCCCGCCTTCGCCAGACGGATGTTCCAGGAGCCGCGCTGGGCGCCCCCGGCCGGCGCAGCCAGGCCCGTTGGTGAAACACCGCGGAACCGGCTTCGCCGGGCCGCTGGTGTTGCCCCCGGTAGGGGGTGGGCGGCTACACGAAGTGAGCCAACCTGGGGGCGAGCCCCTACGCCCCGTGGCACTTCTTGAATTTTTTTCCGCTGCCGCAGGGGCAGGGATCGTTGCGCCCCGGGGTCGCTTCCTTGCGGATCGTCTCCACGCGCGGCCCCATGCTGCGCCACAGCTGGCGCAGGTCGTACACGGCCCAGATCGCGGCGCCGAAGTCGTCGACCCGCTGCTGGCTCACGCTGGGCGGGCCGTCCTCGGCGTACATCGAGAGCGCGGGCTTGCCGGTGTCGTCTTCGGTCAGCGTGACGATGGCGTCGAGCGCCTCGTCGAGCATCTGCGCCGCTTCCTTGTCGCGCGGCGGCGCCCAGTCCTCGGGCCAGTTCTCGACCGCGAACATGAAGCCCAGCGCCCAGACCTGGGCGAAGGACGGGATCGCCTCGCCGGCCATCTCGGCGCGCTCTTCCTCGGGCAGCGCCGCGATCGCGCCGCGGGTGTCGAGCACCTCGGGCTGCCAGGTGCGCTCGTCGTCGAGCGACTGCACATCGGCGTCCAGGCCGCTTTCGATCTCGCGCCAGCGCCGCTTCCAGCGCCAGACGAACTCCATGTGCTGCGCCGGCACGAAGCCCTCGCCGAGCAGCACCGGCCAGTATTCCGCCGGCTCGATGGGGCGCCGGGTGCAGACCAGCGCGGCCATGAAGCCCTCGCAGAACTCCCATTGCGGCGTCTCGTCGTCGTGCTCGCGCAGGGCGTCGAGGACCTGGTCCTGGGCGTCGAAATCGTCGGGGCCGAGCGGTGCGTTGTCGGGCTGGGCGGGGGTCGGGGTGTCGGGCTGGGTTGTCATGGCGTTACGAATGCAGCCCTCTATGATGCAGCAAGGCTTCCGGAGACTCCCTATTTCGACATCGACGATTGCGCCGTTCCCGGCGCGCTACACCGCGTTCGCGCTGTGCGCGGCCGGCCTGGTCGCGAGCGTGGTGGCGGTTCTGCTCGTGCCGGACCGCTGGACCGCATGGATCGCCCTCGCGGTTTTCGGCGTGCTCTGCGGCACCGGCGTGCACGACCTGCGCCAGACCCGCCACGCCATCCTGCGCAACTACCCCGTCATCGGTCACTTGCGCTTCCTGCTCGAGTACATCCGGCCCGAGATACGGCAGTATTTCATCGAGAGCGACGCCGAAGCCGCGCCGTTCTCGCGCGCCCAGCGTTCGCTGGTCTACCAGCGCAGCAAGGGCGAGCCCGACAACCGGCCCTTCGGCACCCAGCTCGACGTCGCGATCGCCGGCTACGAGTGGATCAACCACTCGATGCAGCCGACGAAGCTGGCCGACCACGACTTCCGCATCGTCATCGGCGCGACGCCGAACCCGGCCTCGCCCGCGGGCGAAACCTGCACCCGGCCCTACAGCGCCAGCGTCTTCAACATCTCGGCGATGAGCTTCGGCGCGCTCTCGGCCAATGCCATCAAGGCGCTCAACCAGGGCGCGAAGATGGGCGGCTTCGCGCACGACACCGGCGAGGGCTCGATCTCCTCGCACCATCGGGTGCACGGCGGCGACCTGATCTGGGAGATCGGCTCGGGCTACTTCGGCTGCCGCAACGACGACGGCTCGTTCAGCGAGGAGCGCTTCGTCGCCAATGCGGGCGACCCGCAGGTCAAGATGATCGAGATCAAGCTGAGCCAGGGCGCCAAGCCCGGCCACGGCGGCGTGCTGCCGGCGCCCAAGGTGACGTCCGAGATCGCGGCCGCGCGCGGCGTGCCGGTGGGCGTCGACTGCGTCTCGCCGTCCTCCCACAGCGCCTTCTCGACGCCCACCGAGATGATGCATTTCATCGCCCGGCTGCGCGTGCTGTCGGGCGGCAAGCCCACCGGCTTCAAGTTCTGCCTGGGGCATCCGTGGGAATGGTTCGCGATCGTCAAGGCGATGCTGGAGACCGGCCTCACGCCCGATTTCATCGTGGTAGACGGTGCCGAAGGCGGCACCGGCGCGGCACCGGTCGAGTTCAGCGACCACGTCGGCGCGCCGCTGCAGGAAGGCCTGCTGCTGGTCCACAACACGCTGATCGGCGTCGGCCTGCGCGACCGCGTCAAGATCGGCTGCGCCGGCAAGGTGATCACCGCCTTCGACCTGGCGCGCATGATGGCGCTGGGCGCCGACTGGTGCAACGCGGCGCGCGGCTTCATGATGTCGCTGGGCTGCATCCAGGCCCAGGCCTGCCACACCGGCTTCTGTCCGACCGGCGTGACCACCCAGGACCCGGTACGCCAGCAGGCGCTGGTGGTGCCGACCAAGGCCGACCGGGTGCGCAACTTCCACCGCAGCACGCTGCATGCGCTGCAGGAACTGGTGCAGGCCGCCGGCCTCGACCATCCGCAGCAGATCACGGCCCACCACATCGTGCGCCGCATCTCCGACACCGAGGTGCGGCTGCTCAGCAACCTGGTGATGCAGGTGCAGCCCGGCGCGCTGCTCGGGCGGTTCGACGGCCAGCACAGCGTGTTCCGCACCTACTGGCCGCTCGCCAGCGCGCAGAGCTTCCAGCCTCTCGCCATGTCCCCATGAACCCGGTCAGACGGGGCGGATCGCCCACACGCGTCCAGATGCGCAAGGGCATGGCGTCGGCACCGGCGCCGCTGGAACCGGGCACGGCGCCGCAGCCCGGCGACTACGCCGAGTTCCTGCGCACCGCGCTGCCGCAGCAGGCGCGGGCGGTCGCCAGCCATCGTTTCGGCAACGAGCGGGTCTGGCTCAAGAAGGCCGGCCCGCGCCACGGCAAGCTGCGCTACCACCTGCTGGCGGCCATCGCCGGGGCGCTGCGGCTCGACGTCTTGCGGCCGGTGCCGAATCCGGGCGGCGAGGCGGCGATCGCGATCGAGGCCGACCGGCTGCGCCAGCTCGGTGCCGCGGGCCTGCGGGTGCCGGCGGTGCTGGCGCAGCAGGGCGACGGCCTGCTGATCTCCGACCTCGGCCAGAGCGGCCGCCCTCCGGTGGTGCTGCAGGAGCGGCTCGACCAGGCCGCCGCCGTGGGGCCGGTGGCGCTGCTGGCGACCTGGCGCGAGGGCCTGGCCGCGATCGCCATCGTGCATGCGCGCGAAACCTACCTGAGCCAGGCCTTCGACCGCAATCTGGTGCAGTGCCCGGACGGCACGATCGGCTACATCGATTTCGAGGACGACCCCGGAGAGACGCTGCCGCTGGCCGAATGCCAGGCGCGCGACTGGCTCAGCTACCTGCATTCCACCGCGATGCTGGTCGACGCCGCGTCGCCGCATGCGGCCGCCGCGCACTGGCACGCGATGCTGGACCAGGCGAGCGACGAGGTGCGCGACCGCCTGGCGGTCGCGGCGCGGCGCATGCGCTGGCTGCGGCACCTGCCCGCGGGCCGGCGCTGGGGGCGCGACACGCAGCGGGTGCGGGCCGTGGCGCGCTTGCTGGCGCGGTGGTACGGCGGCTAGGGCCGGCGCCAGTCCCTGGACACCTCGACGCCCCACGGCGCGAGCCGCTTGCGCATCGACAGCACGGCCCGGTCCTTGCTCAGCAGCCGTGCCCGCTGCGCCACCGCGAGGTCGATGAAGATCTGGTCGTCGGGGTCGCGGCAAGCGCAAGGCGCGCGTGCCGGCACGCCGTCGACCTGGCGCGTGCGGGCGTCGAAGGCCGCCAGGACCTCGCCCGCCGCCCGCCCCCGCGTCTTCAGGCGGGCGGCGATCAGCGGATAGTCGAGCACGCGCGCGAGTTCGTCGCGCATCGCCGCGGTGACGACCCATTGCAGCTCGCCGGCGTCCAGCGCCGCAGCAAGCGCCGCATGGCCGGGGTCGTCGAACACCAGCAGGTCGAGCGCGATGTTGGTGTCGATGACGACACCAGGCCGGCGCCGGGCCGCCCCAAGGCGGCCTGCGGCCCCCTCGGGGGGCAGCGACCCACACGCAGTGGGGGAGCGTGGGGGCTCAGGCCGGCGCCGGGCCGCCCCAAGGCGGCCTGCGGCCCCCTCGGGGGGCAGCGACCCACACGCAGTGGGGGAGCGTGGGGGCAATTCAGTCACGCCGCCTCAGCCGCGCTTCGGGATGCCTAGGCCGGCCGCGACCGCGGGCCGGGACAGGAACTTATCGAGGGCTCGCATCACGTTCGGGAAGTCGGCCATGCCGACCAACTCGCCGGCCTCGTAGAAGCCGATCAGGTTGCGTACCCAGGGAAAGGTCGCGATGTCGGCGATCGAGTAGCCGTCGCCGAGGATCCAGTCGCGCCCTTCGAGCTGCCGGTCGAGCACCTTCAGCAGGCGCCTGGCTTCGGCCACATAGCGGTCGCGGGGCCGCTTGTCCTCGTAGTCCTTGCCGGCGAACTTGTTGAAGAAACCGACCTGGCCGAACATCGGACCGATGCCGCCCATCTGGAACATCAGCCACTGGATCGCTTCGTAGCGGCCGGCGGGTTCCTGCGGGATGAACTTGCCAGTCTTGTCTGCGAGGTAAAGCAGGATCGCGCCCGATTCGAACAGCGCCAGCGGCCTGCCGCCCGGCCCGTTCGGATCGAGGATCGCCGGGATCTTGTTGTTCGGACTGAGCGAGAGGAATTCCGGCGAGGTCTGGTCGTTCGATTCGAAGCTGACCAGGTGCGGCTCGTAGGGCAGGCCGGTCTCCTCCAGCATGATCGACACCTTGACCCCGTTGGGCGTCGGCAGGGAATAGAGCTGCAGCCGGTCCGGATGAACGGCGGGCCATTTCTGGGTGATCGGGAAGGCGGACAGATCGGTCATGAAAATGCGGGTTTCTGCGAGAGCCGCATTCTGGCCCGAAACGCCAATCCGGGCCGACGCGTCAGACCTTCCGCGCCGACCCCGCCACCATGTCGAACCTGAACAGCCGGCATTCGATCGGCCCGTTCCACATCGGCACCCGGCGCGACTCCTTGAGCCGCATGCGCTTGGGCAACTGCAGGTCGGGCGTCAGCACCCAGGCGGTCCAGCCGGCGTAGTTCTTTTTCCAGTGGCTGGCGAGCTGGACGAAGAACTCGCCGCCATCCTCGGTCTGCGCGTCCTCGCGGCCGCGCGCCACGCCGCCGACCTCGATCCGCTCGCCGTAGGGCGGGTTCAGCACGATCACGCCCGACTCGGCCGGCGGCATGCGCTGCAGCGCATCGCCGCCGCGGAACTGGATCGCCGCCGACACGCCCGCGCGTTCGGCATTGCGCTCGGCGAAGTCGACCATGCGGTGCGAGACGTCCGAGCCGAAGATCGCCGGCGCGGGCTGCGTCGGCGCCGGCACCGCCCCGGCCTTCAGGGCCGCCCACACATGCGGCTGGAACGGCAGCAGCTTCTCGAAGCCGAAGCGCCGCAGCGAGCCGGCCGCGATGCCGGACGCGATCTGCGCCGCCTCGATCGCGATCGTGCCGCTGCCGCAGCAGGGGTCGTACAGCGGCTCGACAGAGACCGCACCGGTCTCCGGATTCCACCAGCCGCTGGCCGCCAGCATCGCCGCGGCCAGGGTTTCCTTGAGCGGCGCATCGCCCTTGTCCTGCCGCCAGCCGCGCTTGAAGAGCGGCTCGCCCGAAGTGTCGATGTAGAGCGTGCAGAGGTCGGTCGTGAGGTGCGCGAAGACGCGGCAGTCGGGCCACTGGGTCTCGATGCTCGGCCGCACGCCGCCCGCCTTGGCGCGGAAGCGGTCGGCGATCGCGTCCTTGATGCGCAGGGTGGCGAAGTTGAGGCTCTGCAGCGGGCTGTGCTGCGCCGTGGTCTCGATCTTGAAGGTCTGCTTCGGCGTGAACCAGATCTCCCAGGCGACGCCGCTGGCGATCGCGTAGAGGTCGTTCTCGCTGCGGTAGGGCGCCTGCGCGAGCTCGATCAGCACGCGCTGCGCGAGCCGGCTGTGGAGATTGAGCTTGAGCGCGTCGCGCCAGTCGGCGCGCACCCGCACCCCGCCGCGCAGCGTGAGCAGGTCCTGCCCCACGCGGCCGGTCAGCGCATGCACTTCCTGCGCCAGGAAATCCTCGACGCCGGCGGCGCAAGGGAGGAAAAGCGAAAGATCGTTCACCGTGCGATTGTCGCCTCGACGGAGCCCCCCGCCAGCGGCTTGCTGTTCTATAGTGGACCGGCCGATGAGCTCCTCGCCCCTCCCCGCATCCCCCGAGGCCTCCAGCGCCAACGGGTTTGCCATCCGCTGCGAGGTGCTGCGGCTCAGCGCCCAGCCCAGCGGGCTGGTGCTGCTCTTCCAGTTCCTGCTCGACTGCGGCGTGGCGGCGCTGTTCGCCTGGCAGTACTCGGTGCCGCACGCGATCGTCTGGATTGCGCTGATCGCCGCCACCACCGCCTACCGCGGCTTCTTCCCGCAGCGGCTGCCCCAGCCGCTGACCCCCGCGAACCTGCCGCCCGCCCTGCGCCTGCACACGCTGCGCATCGCGGTGCACGAAGGCGCCCACGGCCTGGCCGGCGTCCTGCTCTTCAACCCGGCCGATCCCACGGCGCAGCTGATGATCGGGCTGGTGGTGATGGCGATGACGCTGTCCTCGGCCTTCTCGGTCTCCTACTACACCCCGGCCATGCAGCTTGCGATCGCGCTGCTGCTGGCGCCGGTGATCGTCATGGGCCTGGCCTTCGGGGCGCCGACCATGAAGGTGCTGTCGGTGCTCGGCATCGGCCTGCTCGCGATGGTCTGGAAGCTGGTGTCCGAGCGCGCCCGCCAGCTCGAGGAGAACATCGGCCTGCGCCACAACGAAAGCACGCTGCGCGCGCGGGCGCTGGCCGGCCTGCACGCGTCGCAGCAGGCCCAGGCCGAGCGCCTGCGCTTCTTCTCGGCCGCCAACCACGACCTGCGCCAGCCCGTGATGGCGATGGGCCTGCATGCCGAGGTGCTGCGCCAGCAGTTGAGTGCCGGCGAGGACACGCTCAGCGTGCTGGGCACCGTCGCCGCGCTGTCGAAGGCCCAGCAGGCGCTCGAGGGGCTCACCGACCAGCTGCTCGAGATCGGGCGCATCGAGGCCGCCGCCGACCCGATCTCGCCGGTGGCGGTCGCGCTGGCGCCGCTGTTGCACGAGTTCGCGCGCCAGGCTGCCAGCGGCCGCGTGCGGGTGCGCTGCCCGGCGACCGCCGTGGTCTGGACCGATGCGGTCGCGCTGCGCCGGATCCTCGGCAACCTGGTCGACAACGCGCTCAAGTTCACGCCCCGGGGCCGCGTGCTGCTGGCCTGCCGCCAGCGCGGCGAGGCCTGGCGGATCGAGGTCCGGGACGCCGGCATCGGCATCCCGGCAGAGGCCCAGGAGCGCGTGTTCGGCGACTTCGAGCAGATCGGCAACGTCGAGCGCAACCTGCAGCGCGGCCACGGCCTGGGCCTGGCGATCGTGCGGCGGCTGGCATTGCGGCTGGGCGTCGAGATCATGCTGCGCTCGGCGCCAGGACGCGGGTCGGTGTTCGCCTTCGTGCTGCCGGCCGCGCCGCAGGGCGTGCCGCTGGCGCCCTCGCCCGCCGCGGGCGTCGAGCCCGCATTGACGCCGCAGACGCGGAGGCTCGCTCCCGGGCTGGTCGTGCTGGTGGTCGAGGACAACCTCGTGGTGGCCGACAGCATCGCGGCGCTGCTGCGCCTCTGGGGCGCGCGGCCCGAGGTCTGCACCAGCGCCGCCGAGGCGCTCGCGCTGCCCGATCTCTCGGTCTTCGGCATCGCGCTGTGCGACATCCGGTTGCCCGGCGAACTCGACGGCATCGCGCTGGCGACCGAGCTGCAGCGCCGACGCCCCTCCCTCGCCATCGCGCTGGTCTCGGCCGACATCGACGACGCCACCCAGCAACTGGCCCGCGAGCGCGGCTGGCAGGCGCTGCGCAAGCCGGTGCAGCCCGCGATGCTGCACGCGCTGCTGCGGCAGGCGCAACGCTGAACCGCCTATGCTTCGGCCATGCCCGACGCGCTGCCGACACCCTTGGTCGATTCCAACGACGCCCCGCGCTACGGCCCGGTGGCGATCGCCCTGCACTGGCTGCTCGCGCTGACGATCCTCGGCGCCGTCTGCCTCGGCCTGTCGATGACCGGTCTGCCGCTCTCGCCGCTGCGACTCAGGCTCTACAACTGGCACAAGTGGGCCGGCATCACGATCCTGGCGCTGTCGGCCGTGCGCCTGCTGTGGCGCCTGTCCCACCCGCCGCCGTCCCTGCCGGCGCGCATCCGGGCGGCCATGCCGGGCTGGCAATGGGCGGCGCACCGCGGGTTGCACCTGCTGCTCTACCTGCTTTTCTTCGCCGTGCCGCTGCTGGGCTGGGCCTACAGCTCCTCGCTGGGCTTCCCGGTCGTGTGGCTGGGGGTGCTGCCGCTGCCGGACTTCGTGCCGGTCGACAAGGATTTCGCCGAGGCGGTGCTCAAGCCGCTGCACAAGATCGGCGCCTTCGGCCTCGCCGCGGCGGCGCTGGTCCACGCCGCGGCCGCCCTCAAGCACCACTTCGTCGACCGCGATGGCCTGCTCGACCGCATGTCGCCCCTTTCACCCCGGCAACGTCTCCCATGACCCTCCTTGCCATGGCCTGCCGCGGGTGGTGCGCGGCGGCGCTGATCGTCGCCGGCACGGCCGCCGCCGAGCCGCCGGCACCGGCGAAACTGCTGCCGGCCCCGAGCCGGATCGCCTTCGTGTTCAAGCAGATGGGCGTGCCGGTGGAAGGCGTGTTCAGGAAGTTCGATGCCCGGATTGCCCTCGACCCGCGCAAGCCCGAAGACGGCAGCGTCGCGCTGCAGATCGATGTCGCCAGCGCCAGCCTGGGCATCCCGCAGACCGATGCCGAGCTGCCCAGGCCCACCTGGTTCGACAGCGACCGTTTCCCGAAGGCGGAATTCCATTCCAGCGCCATCAAGGCGCTGGGCAGCGGCCGCTTCGAGGTCGCCGGCCGGCTGACCATCAAGGGCAGCAGCCGGGACGTGGTCGTGCCGGTGGAGATCATGCAGTCCTATGGCCAGTCGACCGCGACCGGAAGCCTTACGATCCAGCGCCTCGCCTTCAGGATCGGCGAAGGCGAATGGACCGACACGTCGATGGTGGCCGACGACGTGCAGGTGCGCTTCAAACTGGTGCTGACCGGCCTCGGCCCGCTGTGAAATCCTTCGATGTTTCCACCTTCATCCGAAAGCGCGCCATGAAGAAATTGCTCACACTCGCCGCGCTGGCGACCGCGGCGGCACTGGCCGGCGCCCAGCACGCACCCGAGGCGGCCGCCAAGCCGGCCGGCGGCCCTGCCAAGGGCGCGAGCTACGTGGTCGACCCGACCCACACCTTCGTCAACTACGAGATGGGCCACTACGGCACCACCACCAACCGCGGCCGCTTCAGCACCAAGGACGGCCAGGTCAAGATCGACCCTTCGGGCACCGCCGGCAAGATCGACATCACGATGGACATCAGCTCCATCAACACCGGCGTCGACCTGCTCAACCGGCACCTGCTGAGCAAGGACTTCTTCAACGTGGCCGAGTTTCCAACCGCCCGCTTCGTCGCCGACCAGATCGACTTCAGCGGCGACAAGGTCACGCAGGTCAACGGCACGCTCACCTTGATGGGCAAGAGCCGCCCCGTGGCGCTCAAGGCCAACCGCTTCAACTGCTACCTGAGTCCGCTCATCAATCGCCAGATCTGCGGCGGCGACTTCGAGACCACGGTGGAGCGCAGCCAGTGGGGCATCAGCTGGGGGCTCGCCTTCGGCTTCGAGGACAAGGTGAGGCTGCTGGTGCAGGTCGAGGCCATCAACATCCAGTAGCGCTACAGCAGGCTCTCCGGCGCCAGCGGCGCGAGCAGTTCCAGCATCACGCGGTCCCACAGGCCCGAGTCGGGCTCCACGGTGAGCACGTCCTCGGCCTCGCCCTCGCGGCTGACCCATTCGAGCGCTTCGCCGCCGTCGGCGAAGCGCACCCGGTAGGCGCCCTGCTGCTTCAGCACGTCGAGCAGCTTCAGGACCTGCTGCGCCAACTCGGGGCTGGCGATGAACAGGCCGATCTCCGTGTTGTGGGTGTCCGAGCGCGGATCGAAGTTCATCGAGCCCAGGAACAGCGCCCTGCGATCGAAGATCGCCGCCTTCGCGTGCAGCCGGCCGACCTGCGAGCCGAACAGGCCGAGCCGCACGCTGCGCTTGGTGCGTGCCGAGCTCAGCTCGTGGATCTCGACGCCGAGCCGCAGCATGTCGGGCCGGTAGCGCCGGTAGCCGGTCTGGACCAGCGGCTCGTCGGTGGCCGCCAGCGAATTGGTGACGACGCTGATCCGGACCCCGCGCCCGCGGACCTCGCGCATCACCTCCAGCCCCGCCTGGCCCGGGATCAGGTAGGGCGACACCAGCGTGACTTCGGCGCGCGAGCGCCGCATCTGCTCGATCACGTTGTAGCGCACGCTGTCGACGTCGAGCAGCGGCACCCCGCCATAGGAGGCGGTCTTGCCGACCACACGGTCGGGCGAGTCGGCATAGGCCTCGGCCAGGGTCCAGATCAGGCCGAGCCGGGCGCCGTCCTTCAGCTCCGGCCCCAGCGGCGCGTAGCCCAGCACGTCGTTCGGTGCCGGCGGGCGCGGCGCCGCCGTGGTTGCGGGGCCGGTGGCCTGATCGAAGCGCTGCTGCAGCTCCTCGCGCGGCAGCGAGGATGCGACCACGCTGCCGATCGGCCGCACGTAGGGGCTGTTCCAGTACAGGTCGAACAGGCTGCCGAGGCGTTTCACCAGGGCGCCGGCGACGAAGGTGTCGATGTCCAGGAAGTTCGCGCCGGCGGTCTGCGTGAAGTACTGGCTGCCGATGTTGCGCCCGCCTGCCACCGCCATCGCGCCGTCGGCGATGAAGAGCTTGTTGTGCATCCGGCGATTGACGCGGTCGAAGTCGAACAGCGAGCTCGAGAAGCGCTGCAGCAGGCTGCCGCGGCCGGCTGGGAAAGGGTTGAACAGCCGCAGCTCGAGGTTCGGCGTGGCGGCCAGCGCCAGCAGCAGGTCGTCCTCGCCCGAGGTGTAGAGGTCGTCCATCAGGAGCCGCACGCGCACGCCGCGCAGGGCCGCATCGCGCAGGGTGCGCAGGAAGTAGCGGCCGGTGTCGTCGTTCTCGATCTGGTAGTACTGGACGTCGAGCGTGCGCTCGGCGCGGCGCGCGAGCTGCAGCCGCGTGTCGAGCGCGAAGTCGCCGCCGGGCATGAGCCGGAAACCGCTCAGATCCGGATCGGGCGACGAGGCCTTGACGATCCGGCCCAGCGCGGTCGCGCCCGAGGCCGTGATGGCACTCGAGGGCGGGCGCTCGACATCGGCCGGCAGCATCGCGCAGCCGCCGACCAGAAGCACCGCCGCCGCCAATGCCGCACCGAGCCGCCACCCGCGCACCAGCACGCCCTAGAGCGCCTTGCGCAGATTGGCCGGCGCGATGCGCAGCGCCTCGCGGTACTTCGCGACGGTGCGGCGTGCGCATTCGATGCCCTGCTCCTTGAGCATCTCGGAGATCTGGCTGTCGGACAGCGGTTTCTTGAGGTCCTCGGCGCTCACGAACTGCTTGATCAGCGCCCGCACCGCGGTGCTCGAGGCATTGCCGCCGGTCTCGGTGCCGAGCGCCGAGCCGAAGAAGTACTTGAGCTCGAACGTGCCGTAAGGCGTCGCCATGTACTTGGCGGTGGTCACGCGGCTGATGGTCGATTCGTGCAGGCCGAGTTCGTCGGCGATCTCGCGCAGCACCAGCGGGCGCATCGCCAGCTCGCCGTGCACGAAGAAGCTCTTCTGCCGCTCGACGATCGCGTTCGACACCCGCAGGATGGTGTCGAAGCGCTGCTGGATGTTCTTGATGAACCAGCGCGCCTCCTGCAACCGCTGCGAGAGCGCCTGGCTGCCCTCGCCCTTGTGCTGCTTGAGCGCGCCCGCATAGATGTCGTGCACGCGCAGCCGCGGCATGACCTCGGGGTTCAGCATGACGCGGAACTTGATGTTGGTGCTGGTGCCGTTGGCGATGCGCGTGACGATCACGTCCGGCACCACCACGTTGCGCTCGACGTCGACGAAGCGGCGGCCCGGCTTGGGCTCGAGCCGGGCGATCAGCTGCAGGGCGGCGCGCACCTCTTCCTCGTTGCTGCGCGCGAGCGTCGCCAGCCGCTTGAAATCGCGCCGCGCCAGCAGCTCCATCGGCTGCTTGCAGACCGCGATCGCGGTCTGGCGCACCCGCGCCTCGTCGGCACCCTCGCCGGGGTGCGCCAGGGCGCGCAGCTGGATCGTCAGGCACTCGCCGAGGTTGCGGGCGCCGACGCCGACCGGCTCCAGGCTCTGCAGCAGGCCCAGCGCGACCTGGAAGTGATGCACCAGGTCGTCGAACTGGTCGTTGTCGTCGCCGGCCAGGCCCGAGGCCAGGGCCGGCAGCGAATCCTCGAGGTAGCCGTCGTCGTTGAGCGACTCGATCAGGAAGCGCAGCGCGGCGCGGTCGGTCTCGCTGAGCCTCAGGCCCAGCGCCTGCCGATGCAGGAAGGACTGCAGCGACTCGTGGCTGCGCGCCAGTTCGGTGGCGTCGGTGCGTTCGTCGCCGAGGTTGTTGGCGCGCGCGGGCGCATCGCCGCCCCATTCGCTGTCGTCGGGCGCCACGTCGACCGTGCCGTCGCCTTCCCAGTCGGGCTCGGCGTCGGCGGCGTCGAGCGGCGCCGTCTCGGCCTCGGGTGTCGCGACCGCAACCTCGGCGGCAGCGGCCGCGGGACCGGGGGCGTAGTCGCCGTCGCCTTCGGCCTGCCGGTCGTCGTCGCGCACCGGCGCATCGGCGGCGTCCAGCCCGAACTCCTCGCGCGCCGCCTCTTCGGCCGTCCGCTCGAGGAAAGGGTTGTCGTCGAGCATCTGCTCGACTTCCTGGCTCAGCTCGAGGGTGGACAGCTGCAGCAGCCGGATCGATTGCTGCAGTTGCGGCGTCAGCGCCAGATGCTGGGAGACGCGAAGCGAAAGCCCCTGCTTCATCGAGATAAGGCCCCTACATCCGGAAATGTTCGCCCAGGTACACGCGTCGCACCTCGGCGTTGTCGACGATCTCCGAAGGCGTGCCTTGTGCCAGCACATGCCCGTCGCTGATGATGAACGCGTGATCGCAGATGCCAAGCGTCTCGCGTACGTTGTGGTCGGTGATGAGCACGCCGAGGCCGCGCTCCTTCAGGAAGCTGATGATCCGCTGGATCTCGATCACCGCGATCGGGTCGATGCCGGCGAAGGGCTCGTCCAGCAGGATGAAGCGCGGCTGCGTCGCCAGGGCGCGCGCGATCTCGACCCGGCGGCGTTCGCCGCCGGACAGCGACAGCGCCGGTGAATCGCGCAGGTGGTCGACGCGCAGGTCGGCCAGCAGTTCGCCCAGCCGCTCGTCGATGTGCGCCTTGCTGAGCGGCACCATCCGGCCGTGTTCGTCGGGCTCGCTCTGCAGCTCGAGCACTGCGCGCACGTTTTCCTCGACCGTCAACTTGCGGAAGATCGAGGCCTCCTGCGGCAGGTAGCTCAGGCCCATGCGCGCGCGACGGTGGATCGGCATGTGGGCGATCGGCTCGCCGTCGATCCAGATCTCTCCGGCATCGGCCCGCACCAGCCCGACGATCATGTAGAACGAGGTGGTCTTGCCCGCGCCGTTGGGGCCCAGCAGCCCGACCACTTCGCCCTTCTGCACGGCGAGCGACACATCCTTCACGACCGTGCGGCTGCCATAGCTCTTCTGCAGGCTGCGCGCCTCCAGCCGGCTGACCGGCTGGCCATCGCTTCCATTCAACCCGGCGGTTTCGATCACTTCTTGGACTCTCCGCCGAGCGTGGTGGTGGAACGCAGGCTGTTGCCCGGAGCCGGAGCCGGGGTCGCCGCGGGCTTGGCACCGCCGCTGCCGGGCGCCGGGGCGGCCGCCTTGGGCGTCAGGATGACCTTGACGCGGCCGCTCGCCTGTGTCGCCACGCCGGCGTTCGGCGGCAGCGAGGAGCCGTTGACCGTGAAGGTGTCGTTGCTCTGGTCGTAGACGATCAGCGGGCCGCTGCTCTCGTCGCTCACCGTGGCGCCGATCAGGCGCCGCATGACCGCGCGGCGGATGAACTTCACGTTGTCGGCGCGGCTGTCGTACTCGATCACTTCGCCCTCGCCCTCGATCCACTCGTCGGTGCCGGCGTTGCGTTTCTGCTTGAAGTACGCCAATTTGCCGGGTTCGGCCGTGACCACGCCGTACTGGTAGCCCTCGGGGTCCTGGCGAACGTCGATGCGGGTGCCCCGGATCTGGATCGTGCCCTTGTTCACGACCACGTTGCCGGTGAACACGCTGGTCTGCTTGAGGTCGTCATAGCGCATCGCGTCGGCCTCGATGTTCATCGGCTTGCTCCGGTCGGCCTGCTCGGCCTGCGACAACGACGCGCATCCGGCCAGCGCCAGCGCCAGGCAAAGCACGCGACCGAATCGACGAGGAGAAATGGAGGTGAAGGAGAAGGGCGATGTCATAGAGGCACGAAACTTGCTGTGCGATTGTATGCGTCCCGTGGACGCCGCCTCGCGCGGCCTTGACGAAAAAGCCCGCAGAAGCGGGCTTCAATGACGAGATCGTGGCGGCGACGGCAGGCGACAGGCGCCGCCACCCTGCGCGCCACCGGGCCGCTCAACCCTTGCGGGCTTCGGCGATCAGGAAGTCGACCACCTGGAGCGCGCGCTCGAGCGAGCCCGCCGTGTCGCCATCGACGTACCAGCGCCCGGCCACGCCGAGGGCCGGCACGCCGGCCACCTGGTAGTCGGTGGTGAGCTGGGTGGCGCGCTTGGCCTTGCCGACCACCGAGAAGGACTTGAACAGCTCGGCGAACTTCTTCGCATCGAGGCCGGGCTGCTTTTCCACCCAGGCGAGGATCGCGGCGTCGCCAGTCAGGTTCAGGCGCTGCTGGTGGATGGCCTGGAAGACCTTGGGCTGGAATTCGTCGACCTTGCCCATCGCCTCGAGCGCGTAATAGAAGCGTTGCTTGGCCTCCGTGTCGTTGCCGACGAACGGCACCGGGATGCGACGGAAAACGACATAGGGCGGCAACTTCTTGACCCAGGCTTCCACCTGAGGCTCGAAGGCCGCGCAGTGCGGGCAGTTGTAGGAAAAGAACTCGAGCACCTCGACCTTGCCGGCGGGCGCATCGACCGGCGCCGGCTTGCGCAGGACGATGTAGTCGGTGCCGGCCTTGATGGGACGGGCCTGCTGCGCATGCGAGGGCGCAGCCAGCGGAAGAAGCCCCAGCGAAGCGGCGGCCAGCGAAAAATCACGACGTTTCATGTTTCAAATCCTTCTGTACGGCTTGAAAGAGCCCGCGATGCGGGATGGAGTTCCCGGATCGGGCGAACTGGAGACGATGCAGCTTCAACGCTGGACGCGGACCAGGGCCGATTCGAGGCCCCCGCCGTCGAGCCGTTCCTTGAGCTGGTCGGCGTCGTCCTTCTTGTTGAACGGACCGGCACGCACGCGGTAGACGGTGCGGCCGGCCTGCTCGCGCTCGGTCACGCGCGCCTCCACGCCCATCAGCGAAAGCTTCGCGCGCTGCGCATCGGCATCCTCCTGGGTGCGGAAGGCACCGGCCTGGACGAAATACATGAACGGGTCGGTGCTGGTGCCGGTGGCCGCTGCAGCCCCGGTGCCGGAGCGCGCCTTGGCGAAATCACCGATCGGGTCGTTCGAGGGCGGCAGCGCGTTGGCTTCGGCCGGAACCGGCGCGGTGCGCGCCGGCCGCGGCGCGGCCGTCGAGTCGCCGCGCGCACCGGGCGCCACCACCACCGGCACCGGGCCGGCGGGCGGATTGGGCGCCGCCACTGGGGCGGGCGCGACCGGCCCCGCGGCCGCCGGCGCACGCGCCGCGGCACCGGCCTTGCCGGCCAGCGGCAGGTTCGGATCCCAGTCGCGGTTCTTGCGCGCCTCGGCCTCGTCCTGCTCGGCGCCGCCGCGCTGGGTCTTGGTCATGAACGGGATCGGCACCTTGGTCACGTAGACCGCGATGCCGAGCGCGATGCCGAGCCCCAGCACCAGGCCCACGATCAACCCGATGACGATGTTGCCGCTTTGTCGTTTTTTCATGGTGGAGGAGGGAATCACATCTTTTGCGGCGCGCTGACGCCCAGAACAGCGAGCCCATTGTGCAGCACCCGCGCGGTCGCCGCGACCAGCGCCAGGCGGGCCCGCTTGACCGGCTCGTCGTCGACCAGGATGCGCTCGGCGTCGTAGTAGCTGTGGTAGCTCGCGGCCAGTTCGCGCAGGTAGAAGGTGACGTCGTGGGGCGCGAAATCCCTGGCCGCGGCGGTCAGCATCTCGGGGTACTTGGCCAGTTGCAGCAGCAGCGCCTGCGAGGCCGGGCTTTGCAGCGCAGACAGGTCCACGCCGTCGAGCGTCGCGGCATCGCCGCCCCAGGCCGCCAGCACCGAGCAGATGCGCGCGTGGGCGTACTGCACGTAGTAGACCGGGTTGTCGTTGTTCTGCGCCAGCGCCAGGTCGATGTCGAAGGTGTATTCGGTGTCGGGCTTGCGGCTCAGCAGGAAGAAGCGCACCGCATCGGTGCTGGTCCATTCGATCAGGTCGCGCAGGGTGACGTAGCTGCCGGCGCGCTTGCTGATCTTCACCTCTTCGCCGCCGCGCACCACGCGCACCATGGTGTGCAGCACGTAGTCGGGGTAGCCAGCCGGGATCCCGACCCCGGCCGCCTGCAGCCCGGCGCGCACGCGCGCGATCGTGCCGTGGTGGTCGGTGCCCTGGATGTTGACCACCTTGTGGAAGCCACGCTCCCATTTGGCGATGTGATAGGCCACGTCGGGCACGAAGTAGGTGTAGGTGCCGTCGCCCTTCCTCATCACGCGGTCCTTGTCGTCGCCGTAGTCGGTCGACTTCAGCCACAGGGCGCCGTCCAGCTCGTAGGTCTTGCCGGCATCGACGAGCTTCTGCACCGTGGCCGCCACCCGGCCGCTGGTATAGAGGCTGGACTCGAGGTAGTAGTTGTCGAACCGGACCTGGAAGGCCTTCAGGTCGAGGTCCTGCTCATGGCGCAGGTAGGCGACCGCGAACTGGCGGATCGAGTCGAGGTCGTCGACGTCGCCGCTGGCCGTGTACTCGCGGTCGTCCGAACGCACGGTCTTGCGCGCCTTGAAGTCGGCCGCGATGTCGGCAATGTATTCGCCGTTGTAGGCCTGCTCGGGCCATTCGGGGTCGCCCGGCTTGAAGCCCTTGGCGCGCAGTTGGGTGCTGGTGGCCAGCGTCTGGATCTGCACGCCCGCGTCGTTGTAGTAGAACTCGCGCCAGACCTGGTCGCCCTGCGTCGCCAGCAGGTTGCAGATGGCGTCGCCGAGGGCGGCCTGGCGGCCGTGGCCGACGTGCAGCGGCCCGGTCGGGTTGGCCGAGACGAACTCGACCAGCACCCGCTCCTCGCGGGCTGGCTGCCGCCCGAAAGCGGCGCCGGCGGCGAGCACCTCGCGCACCACCTGCTGCCGGGCGACGGTCTTGAGGCGGATGTTCAGGAAGCCGGGGCCGGCGATCTCGACCGTCTCCACCCACTGGGCGAAGGCGGGCGTGGCCTGCAATGCGGCCGCGAGTTCTTCGGCGAGTTCGCGCGGCTTGCGCTGCAGCGGCTTGGCCAGTTGCATGGCGGCGGTGCTGGCGAGATCGCCATGGGCCGCCACCTTGGGCGACTCGAACGCGGCTTTGCCGCCGGCGCCGGGCGAGAGGGATTCGAGCGTGTTCGCGAGCGCCGCGAGCAGCTCCTGTTTGACCAATAGCATCGGCGAATTTTACCGGGGGCCCGAAAGCCGGCCGTAACAAGCGTCATCCAACGGTGAATGTCGGCCGTTAGGATGGGCAACCCCGGGGCGGGGAAAACCGTCACAACCCAACTCCCAAGGACTCCTCCATCATGAAAAAGCTCCTTTCCCTGCTGGCTCTGGGCGCCTCCCTCTCGTTCGGCGTCGCGCACGCATCCCCCTGCGACACCCAGGCGGCGGACAAGAAGCTGAATGGCGCGGCCAAGACCAGCTTCGTCAAGAAGTGCGAAAAGGACGCCGCGGCCGCAGCCGCGCCGACTTGCGCCGCGAAGGCGATCGACAAGAACGGCAAGGCACTGGCCGGGGCCGCCAAGACCAGCTTCATGAAGAAGTGCGAAGCGGACGCGAAGGGCTAGCTCGCCCCCAGGTTGCCCGGCACTTCGTGTCCGGGCGCCCACCCCCTGCCGGGGGCAACACCTGCGGCCTGGCAAAGCCAGTTCCGCGGTGTTTCACCAACGGGCGGGGCTCACGCCCGCCAGAATTACTTCAATACCCCAAAGAGGTTGTTGGCGTCGTCGGTCCAGGGCTCCAGGCCTGCGATCTGCTGAATGCTTGAGCTGGCCAGGCCAATGGCGCCCTCGGTCAGCCGGCCCGGCTCGCGGGCGACCAGCACCCAGTCGGTGTTGCGCAGCCCCTCGGCGCTGGGCTCGTCGTGCACCAGCGCCACGTGCAGGCCCTTGGCCAGCGCGATCTTCTCGACCACCGGCGCGAGCGCCAGGAAGCGGTTGGTGACGTGGAAGGCGACGATGCCGCCCGGCCGCATGTGCCTGAAATAGAGGTCCAGCGCCTGCGCCGTGATCAGGTGGACCGGCACGGAATCGCCCGAGAAGGCGTCGACCGCCAGCACGTCGAAGGCCTGCGGGCTCTCGCCTTCCAGCGCCAGCCGGGCATCGCCGAGCACCCGCTCGATGCGCGCCGGGCTGTCGGCGAGGAAGCTGAACTCGCTGTCGGCGAGTTCGAACACCTGCGGATTGATCTCGTAGATCCGGTAGGTGTCGCCGGGCCGGCCGTAGGTCGCCAGCGTGCCGGCGCCCAGCCCGATCAGCCCGACGCGGCGCGGCGTGGCCGGCGCCGCCGCGATCGCCAGGCCGACCCCCGAGCTCGGCCCGTAGTAGGCGGTCGGCTCGCGCCGGCGTGACGGCGCCAAATACTGCTCGCCGTGCTTGACGGAGCCGTGGAACATCTGGCGCACCTTGTCGCCGGCGACGCCGCGCTCGGCGTCGAGCGTGACCAGCGTGCCGTAGAAGTTGCGCTGCATGCGGCGCGCGCCGGTCGCATCGACCTCGACCTGCAGCGCCAGGAACCAGGCACAGGCCCCCGCCAGCGCCAGCGAGGCCGCCATGCCGATGCGCCGCCGGCGCCACAGCACGGCCGCGATGAGCGCGCACAGCACGAGGCCGACGCCCAGTTCGTAGTAGGCCGGCAGCACGTGCGGCGCCACCAGCCCGACGCTGATGCCGCCGAGCGCGCCGCCCAGCGACAGCATCAGGTAGAAGCGCGTCAGGTAGGCGCCACCGGGGCGCAGGCGCGCCATTTCGCCGTGCAGGAACATGCACAGCGCGAACAGGCCGACGATGTAGATCGGCAGCGCCGTGCGCAGGTCGGAGCCCAGGCTGTGCTGCAGCCCGAACGCGCACAGCGCCAGCATCGCAGCGGCCAGCGGGACGAACACCGGGCGGCGATACCAGCGGTCGCTCTCGAAGGTCAGGACGAAGGTCAGCAGGTAGACCGAGAGCGGCAGCACCCACAGGAAGGGAATGGCCGCCACGTTCTGCGTGATGTGGTTCGTGATGGCCAGCAGCAGCCAGGAGCCCAGGGCCGGCAGGGCCAGCCACATCAGATGGTCGGCGGTGCGCGGTCGATCAGCGGGCGTCGCGTCGACCTGCCGCGGCGCGACGGCAGGCGCCACGGCGCTCGCCCAGTGGCGCGACACGTAGAGCGTGGTGCCGGCGCACAGCAGCACGAAGACGCCGTAGGCCGCCGACCAACCCCAGGCCTGCTGCAACAGCGAGCTGCGCGGCTCGATCAGCACCGGATAGCTCAGCAGCGACACCAGCGAGGCCAGGTTCGAGAGCGAAAAATAGCGGTACACCTGCGCGCCCCACGGCGTGCGCGCCACCCAGGATTGCACCAGCGGCCCGGTGGTCGAGAGCAGGAAGTACGGCAGGCCGATGGTGCCGAGCAAGAGGCCCAGGATCCACAGCGTGGGGTCCTCGGCGCCGGTCGGCTTCCAGCGCGCGTGGGTCACGATCGGCAGGAAGGCGAGGCTCGCGAGCAACAGGCCGACATGCAGCCTGGCCTGTGCGCGGGCGCCGAGCCGGCGCGTGATCCAGTCGGAGTAGGCATAGCCCGCCAGCAGCACGACCTGGAAGAACACCATGCAGACCGACCAGACCGCCGCCGAGCCGCCGAACCACGGCAGGATCTGCTTGGCGATCAGCGGCTGGACCAGGAACAGCAAAAAGGCACTGGTGAAGATGGTGCCGGCGAACAGGGCCTTGACGTACGCCGGCTTCATCGGGCTAGCTCCTGGCGCCGAAGCCGCGGGCCAGGAACACGGCCGCCAGCGGGATCAGCGCGATCAGGTGGGCCTGGATCATCACCAGCTTGCGGGTCTTGCGGACCTCGGCCTCGGCCGGCAGCGCGCCGGTGGCGCGCAGCGCCTTGCGCCAGCGCAGGTAGCGCATCGTCGGAAAGATCGAGATCAGGCCGACGATGACGAAGAGCGTGAGCTTCAGGTGCAGCAGCGGGTTGGTCCAGTACCAGGCCGTGCCCTTCATGCCCCACCAGGTGCGCGCCACGCCGGTGGCGATGACCGCCACCGCGGCGATGCCGTAGATGCGGTCGACCTTGGCCAGGCGCTCGACCACGGCCGCGTTGAGCCACTCGACGCGGCACAGCGCGGCCTCGCTGGCGATGAACACCACCATCGTCAGGATGGCCAGCAGGTGCAGGTAGGCGAGGATGGCTTCGAGCGTCATCGGGGGGATTCCTTGGTTTTCTTGGGCGCTGCGATTGTGCTGCCCCAGAACTCCGGGCGCGCGTACTGCGCCTTCAGGAAGTCCAGCCACAGCCGCACCCGCAGGGCCAGGTGCTTGCGCTGCGGGAACACGGCGTAGATGCCGTTGGGCGGCGCGGCGAACTCGTCGAGCAGCGGCACCAGCAGGCCGGCGTCGATCTCGG
The DNA here is from genome assembly GCF_056405555.1 of Variovorax sp. P1_G12. Lineage (NCBI taxonomy): Bacteria > Pseudomonadati > Pseudomonadota > Betaproteobacteria > Burkholderiales > Comamonadaceae > Variovorax > Variovorax sp. P1_G12. Next base: position 58,431 of record NZ_JBFUBW010000027.1, read on the forward strand.
CCTCGACCTCCCAGGTGCTGCGCCAGGCGATGCCATGGCCCGCCAGGCACCAGTCGTGCAGCACCTGGCCGTCGGAGCAGTCGAGCGGTCCGGTCGGCTTCAGGTGGATCACCTCGTGCTCGCCGCCGGCCGCCGGCACCCGGAAGGCCCAGCCGCGGGTCTGCGAGGCGTCGCTCGACAGGCTGAGGCAGGCGAAGCGCGCCAGTTCGCCCGGATGGCGCGGCGCACCGTGGCGGCGCACGAACTCGGGCGTGGCGACGCAGCGGCGCCGGTTGTCCGCCAGGCGCAGGCTCACCAGCGAGGAATCGGGCAGGTCGCCGACCCGCACCGCGCAATCGAAGCTCTCGCCCGCCATGTCGACCACGCGATCGCTGAGGTTGAGCGAGATCGTGACCTCGGGATGCAACTGGTGGAAGCGCGGCACCAGCGGCGCCACGTGGCGCCGGCCGAAGCCCGCCGGCGCGGTCACGCGCAGGTGGCCGCTGGCCTTGACGCCGCCCGCGCTCACACTGGCCTCGGCGTTCGCGAGTTCGACCAGCAGCCGCTGGCAGTCCTCCAGGAAGGCGCTGCCCTCGTGCGTGAGCGTGATGCGGCGCGTGGTGCGCAGCAGCAGCTTGACGCCCAGCCGCTCTTCCAGCGCGTCGATCCGGCGGCCGATGATCGCCGGCGCCACGCCCTCCGCCTTGGCCGCGGCCGTGAGGCTGCCGCGGGCGGCGATCGCGACAAAGGATTCGAGTTGCTTCAGGCGGTCCATCGCCGGCGATTATCACGAGCGCCGGCGAGAGAGCCGCGGCCGTGAGTGAAACAGCCTCATCTGCCGCGCCTGGACCTGACCGCGCGTACGCGTTCCTCCCCATGGCGCGCCGCTCCCAAAGCGCCTACAAGGCGGAGGAAGACTCCGGGAGCGCCTACCGTGAACCCACTCGCCGCCAGCAGCGTCACCTGCATGTTGCCCGTGAAGGATCTTGCCCGCGCACGCCGCTTCTACGAGCAGGTGCTCGGGCTGGAACCGCTCGGCGCCAAGCCGGACGGCAAGTTCATCTACCGCTGCGGCGGCACCGAGCTGGCCCTGTTCCCCAAGCCCGAGGGCACCAAGGCCGAGCACACGGCCCTGAGCTTTCGGGTCGAGCGCATCGGCGACGCGGTGGCCGCGCTGGAACAGCGCGGCGTGCGTTTCGCGGACTACGACCTCCCGGGGCTGAAAACCGTCGAGCATGTCTGCGTGCTGGGCTCCGAGAAGGCGGCCTGGTTCGAAGACCCCGAAGGCAACATCCTCTGCCTGCACGAAGAGCTGGCCTAGCCGGTCGTGATGTTGCCCGCCTTCAGCGCCGCGATCTGGGCGTCGCTGTAGCCCACTTCCTTGAGCAGCGCGCTCGTGTGCTCCCCGAGCAGCGGCGGCTGCAGGCGAATGCCGGGCCGCTCGCCGCCGAGCGTGAAGGGCATCAGCGGCACCTTCGATCGGCTGCCGTCGTTCATGCGGATCGGCGCCAGGCCGCCGGTGGCATTGAGGTGCGGGTCGTCGAACAGGTCCTGCGGCTTGGCGATGGGCGCGAACGGCAGTTCGTTCTGCTCGAACACGGCGCTGAGTTCGGCCGCGCTGCGGCCGGCGAGGTGCGAGCGCAGCACGGGCATCATCCATTCGCGCGCGAGCACCCGGTCGTTGTTGGTCTTCAGGCGCGGATCGGCCAGCATCTCCTCGAGCCCGAAGGCCTTGCAGAAGATGGCCCACTGCTTGTCGCTGACCACCGCGAGGAAGATCTGCTCGCCCTCCTTCACGGTGAAGACGTCGTAGATGCCCCAGGCCGAGATCCGGCTCGGCATCGGGTCGGCGGCGCGGCCCGTGGCGGCGAACTGCATCATGTGCTGCGCGACCAGGAAGATATTGTTCTCGAACAGGGCCGACTGCACCTCGCAGCCCTTGCCCGTGAGTTCGCGCTGGCGCAGCGCCGCCATCGCGCCGATGGCGCCGAACATGCCGCCCATGATGTCGTTGACGCTGGTGCCGGCGCGCAGCGGATCGCCCGAGCGGCCGGTCATGTAGGCCAGGCCGCCCATCATCTGCACCACCTCGTCGAGCGCGGTGCGATGGTCGTAGGGGCCGGGCAGGAAGCCCTTGTGGCTGACGTAGATCAGCCGCGGATCGAGCCGGCTCAGGCGGTCGTGGTCGAGGCCCAGCTTCTTCATCGTGCCGGGCTTGAAGTTCTCGCTCACGATGTCGGCGGTCGCGATCAGGCGCAGCGCCGCCTCGAGGCCTTCGGGCTTCTTGAGGTCGAGCGCGATGCTCTTCTTGTTGCGGTTGAAGGTCGGGAAGAAGCCGGCCCCCGAGCCCAGCAGGCGGCGCGTGTTGTCGCCCTCGATCGGCTCGACCTTGATCACCTCGGCGCCGAGATCGCCCAGCAGCATGCCGCAGGTCGGGCCCATCACCATGTGGGTGAATTCGACGACGCGGACGCCCGCGTACGGCAGCGGAGGTGAGGTGGATTCAGACATGTGCGGTTCCCTGGTTTCGCTGGTTGAAGCCCTTGGGCAGGCCGGCTTCGGGCGTCATGCCGTAGACCGGTTCGCCCGGCAGGCCGGCGATGAGCGGCGCACGGGCCGCGATGAGTCTGGCGAGATCGATGCCGGTCGCGACGCCCATGGCCTCGAACATGAAGACCAGGTCCTCGGTCACGACGTTGCCCGAGGCGCCGGGGGCATAGGGGCAGCCGCCCAGGCCGCCGAGCGAGGCGTCGAAGGTGCGCACGCCCTCTTCGAAGGCGGCCAGGCAGTTCGCGAGGCCGAGCCCGCGCGTGTTGTGCATGTGGGCCGCGCCGGCCTTGTCGCCGATCTCGGCGCGCAGCCGCCTGAAGAGGCGGCGCACCTGGGCCGGGTTCGCATAGCCCACGGTGTCGGACAGTCCCGACTCGTCGGCGCCGGCCGCGATGCACTGCGCGGCCAGCCGGATCACGTCGTCCTCGGGCACCTCGCCCTGCAGCGTGCAGCCGAAGGCGGTCGAGATGCCGGCTTCGAGCCTGACCTGCGGCGCGAGTGCGCGGCGCAGATCGGCGATGGCGCGGACCTCGTCGACCATCTGCTCGCGCGTCTTCCTCACGTTGGCGAGCGAATGGGCCGCGCTGGCGGACACCGGCACCGTGAGCTTGTGGACACCCGCCGCGAGCGCGGCTTCGGCGCCCCTGCGGTTCGGCACCAGCGCCATCACGGTCAGGCCGGGCAGCGTGATCGCATGGCGCACCACCTCGGCGGCGTCGGCCATCTGCGGCAGCAGCCGGGCCGGCACGAAGGAGGCGACCTCGATCTCCCTGACGCCGGCCGCATGGAGGGCATCGATCCAGCGCAGCTTGTCCGCCGTGGGCATCGTCGCCTTGACGGATTGCAGGCCGTCGCGCGGGCCGACCTCGCTGATGAGCACATCAGGGGCTGTCATCGCTCCTGCCTCCTTTTTTCGAATGAGCTTGACTGTTCTATCTTGCAGAACTATATTCCGACAAACAGAATTAGACCGGTGAGCGCGCAGCCTGTCAAGCCACGCCCATGCCACGCAAATCCCACACCGAATCGGTCTCCGACCTGAACGCCGCGCCCGGCGGCGCCGCGGCGGTGGATCGCGCGCTGAGCCTGCTGTCGGCCTTCCAGGCCGGCGATGATGCGCTCACGCTGGCGCAGTTCGCCGAGCGCACGCAGCTCTACAAGAGCACGGTGCTGCGCCTGCTGGCCTCGCTGGAGCACGCGCGGCTGATCCGCCGGCAGGACGACGGCCGCTACGCCCTCGGCGCCGAAGTGGCGCGCCTGCACGCCCTGTATGCCGCCTCGTTCTCGCTCGACGGCATCGTGCCGCCGGTGCTGCGCGACCTGGTCGCCGCCACCGGCGAAAGCGCGGCCTACCACGTGCGCCAGCCGCAGGGCGAGGGCTGGACCCGCCTGTGCCTGTACCGGGTGGACTCGCCGCACGTGGTGCGCGACCACGTGCGCGCCGGCGACCTGCTGCCGGCCGACCGCGGCGCCGGCGCCCGCATCCTGATCGCCTTCGGCCCCGAGGCCGAAAGACCGCGCGGCGCTCGCGATCGCGCGTTTTACGAGACCATCCGCGAACAGGGCTACTGTGCGCTGGTCGGCGACCGCACGGCCGAGCTGGCCGGCATCTCGGCGCCGGTGTTCCGGGCCGATGGCCGCCTGGCGGCCGCGGTCACGCTGACCATGCCGGCCCATCGCTACGACCCGCAGCACATCGAGCCGGTCCGGGCCGCTGCGCGAAGGCTCAACGGCCAAGTCTGAGCGCGAGGCGCCGCGGGCACTTTTCCTGCATCACGGCGTACCCTTGGACAGGCCGCCCGACGGCGGGATTACCTCCATTTTTGTCATTGATAAAACCCGATTTCGGCTCTTACTGGCCAGTCAGGTATCGAATACAGTCCCCGGGACGCATCTATCAAGGAGAACTGACTCATGACCGCCCGCACCCCTGCCCACGGCCTCCAGGTCGCCACCGAACTGCACCAGTTCATCGAGCAGAAGGTCCTGCCCGCCACCGGCGTCGCCAGCGATGTCTTCTGGAAGGGCTTCGACGCCATCGTCAGCGAGTTCGCACCGAAGAACCTGGCGCTGCTGGCCGAACGCGACCGGCTGCAGCTTGAAATGGACAGCTGGCACAAGGCACACCCGGGCCCGATCGCCGACATGCCGGCCTACCGCGCCTTTCTCGAATCGATCGGCTACCTGCTGCCGCAGCCGAAGGACGTCAAGACCACCACCGCCAACGTCGACGCCGAACTCGCCCTGCAGGCGGGCCCGCAGCTGGTGGTGCCGATCCTCAACGCACGCTATGCGCTCAATGCCGCGAACGCGCGCTGGGGCTCGCTCTACGACGCGCTCTACGGCACCGACGCGATCCCCGAGACCGGCGGCGCCGAGAAGGGCAAGGGCTACAACCCGGCGCGCGGCGCCAAGGTGATCGAGTTCGCACGCAACGTGCTCGACCAGGCCGCGCCGCTGGAGAACGGCTCGCACAAGCACGCGACCGGCTACAAGGTCGAGGGTGGCAAGCTGGTGGTGGCGCTGCAGAGCAGCAGCACCGGCCTGGCGGACCCGGCCCAATTCATCGGCTACCAGGGTGACGCGGCGGCGCCGAAGTCGGTGCTGCTGAAGCACAACGGCATCCACCTCGACATCCAGATCGACCGCTCGACCGCCATCGGCAAGACCGACCCGGCCGGCATCAGCGACGTCGTGCTCGAGGCCGCGCTCTCGACCATCCTCGATCTCGAGGACTCGGTGGCCGTGGTGGACGCCGCCGACAAGGTGCTGGCCTACTCCAACTGGCTCGGCATCCTGAAGGGCGACCTGACCGAGGAAGTCGCCAAGGGCGGCAAGACCTTCACGCGCGGCCTCAACCCCGACCGCGAATACACCGGCGCCGATGGCCAGCCCGTGAAGCTGCACGGCCGTTCGCTGATGTTCGTGCGCAACGTCGGCCACCTGATGACCAATCCGGCCATCCTCTACGCCGGCGGCAAGGAGATCCCCGAAGGCATCATGGACGCGGTCATCACGACCACCATCGCGACCATCGACCTGAAGCGCAAGGGCAACTCGCGCACCGGCAGCGTCTACATCGTGAAGCCGAAGATGCACGGCCCGGCCGAAGTCGCCTTCGCCAGCGCGCTGTTCGCGAGCGTCGAGCAGCTGCTCGGCCTGCCCGCCAACACGGTCAAGCTCGGCATCATGGACGAGGAGCGCCGCACCAGCCTCAACCTCAAGGCCTGCATCGCCGAGGCCGCCGCGCGCGTGGCCTTCATCAACACCGGCTTCCTCGACCGCACCGGCGACGAGATGCACACCGCCATGCAGGCCGGCGCGATGCTGCGCAAGGGCGACATGAAGACCACGCCGTGGATCCAGGCCTACGAGAAGAACAACGTGCTGGTCGGCCTGTCATGCGGCCTGCGCGGCAAGGCGCAGATCGGCAAGGGCATGTGGGCCATGCCGGACCTGATGGCCGCGATGCTCGAACAGAAGATCGCGCACCCCAAGGCCGGCGCCAACACCGCCTGGGTGCCCTCGCCGACCGCCGCGACGCTGCACGCGCTGCACTACCACCAGGTCAACGTCGCCGAGGTGCAGCAGCAGCTCGAGAAGATCGATGCCAACGCCGAGCGCGACAACCTCCTCGCCGGCCTGCTGCAGGTGCCGGTGGCGCCCAAGGCGGACTGGACCGCGGCCGAGCGCCAGCAGGAGCTCGACAACAACGTGCAGGGCATCCTGGGCTACGTGGTGCGCTGGATCGACCAGGGCGTGGGCTGCTCCAAGGTGCCGGACATCCACAACATCGGCCTGATGGAAGACCGCGCCACGCTGCGCATCTCGAGCCAGCACATCGCCAACTGGCTGCTGCACGGCGTGGTGAGCAAGGAACAGGTCAACGCCACCTTCGAGCGCATGGCCGCGGTGGTCGACCAGCAGAACGCCGGCGACCCGCTGTACCGGAACATGGCCGGCAACTTCGCAACCTCGGCTGCCTACAAGGCGGCGCAGGACCTGGTGTTCAAGGGGCTCGAGCAGCCCAGCGGCTACACCGAGCCGCTGCTGCACGCCTGGCGGCTGAAGGTGAAGGCCGGCGCGGCCTGAACTAGCTTCGCGCGCGTTCGAGGGTCCGGCCGACTTCGGCCGGATCCATCCCATACATCTCCGCGAACTCCGCCACGCTGCGCCCGCTGGCCTCGAAGGCCCGCAGCAGCGCCTCGCGCTTGGCGGTGCGCGCGCCGACCTCGGCGAAGGCTTCGTCGAGCACCGCGTTGGTCAGTTCGTCCTGCGTCCGCACGGCCAGTACGTAGTCCTCGCGCGAGAGGCCCGAGGCCTCGATCGCCTCGACCAGGCGGACGCGCAGCTTCGGCCGCAGGTCTTCCTCGGTGCGCGCCTGGCGGCGCTTGAACACTTCCAGGATCGCGTGGTGCACATGCTCGGGCGCCACGTCCTCGACCGGCACGCCGTGCAGGTCATGGCGCTTCTCGCCGGCGGCCACGGCATCGAGGTAGCGGGTCGAGCGCGCATGCTGGCCCAGGGCGATCTTGAGATCTTCCTTCTTGAATTCGTCGGGATGCAGCGCCAGCAGTTCCTGGTAGACGCCCAGCTTGAGCGGCAGGAAGCGGGCGCCGAACATCTTCGGATAGAGCTCGAACAGCTTTTCGAGCACGGGGTTGGGCTTGCGGGCCGGGCGCTGCGGCGCCTTCTGCCTGGCGTTCTGCTTGGCGTTCTGCCGCTCGCGGCCGCCCTGTTTGGCGGCTTTGGGAGCGGGTGCGGTGTCGGTCGTCGAATTCATCGAAATTTCTTGTCTGCGGAATCGGTGCCCCATCGGGCCTTGCGTGCCCCGACTTTAATGCCCCCGCTCAGCCCTGTTGCGCCGCCTCGGCTTCGGCCCGCAGCCAGCGCACGAAATCCTGGGCATCGGCGTTGCCGGCCGCCCGGCGCGAGGTCTCGATGAAATAGCCGCGCCGCGATGCCGCGCCTTCTCCGAAAGGCGCCACCAGCTGCCCGGTCTGCACCAGTTCGCGCAGCAGCGGCAGCCGGCCGATGACCACGCCCTGGCCCGCCACCGCGGCCGCCACCGCGTCGGCGTATTGCGTGAAACGCAGCGTGTTCTTCATGCGCAAATCGGCGAGGCCCATCACCTCGAGCCAGGGCTCCCAGTCGGCGGTGGGCGACTCGGCGTGGTTCGGCAGGTCGACCGTCAGCAGGGTCTGGTTCGGCAGGTCGCCGGGCGACGCCAGGGCGGCGGCGATGCGCGGCGCGCACAGCGGCATCACCGACTCCTCGAACAGGGTCGGGCCGGTGCCCCGGGCGATCGGCACGAAGCGCACCGCGACGTCGATCCGGCTGCGCTCGAGGTCCTGCACCTCGAGCGTGGCCGACACGCGCACATCGACCTTCGGATGGTCGGCGGTGAACCGCGCCAGCCGCGGGATCAGCCACAGCGAGGCGAAGCCCGGCGTGGTGGTGATCGCGACCTGGCGCAGCGCCGGCGCGGCACGCACGCGCGCCGTGGCGTCCCGCAGCCGCTCCAGGCTCTCGACCACGGCGCGCTGCAGCACGCGGCCGGCCTCGGTCAGCGCCAGCGCGCGATGGCGGCGCTCGAACAGGAGGACGCCGAGGCTGGCCTCGAGTTGCTGGATCTGCCGGCTCACGGCCGACTGCGTGAGGAACACCTCGGCCGCCGCCTGCGTGAAGCTCAGCGTTCGGGCGGCCGCCTCGAAGCTGCGCAGCAACTCCAGCGGCGGCAGTCCGGCGTCGGTAGAAAGGGCTTTCGCATTCTCTGCATGCATGCAACGAGTTCCAAATTACCGTATGACAAGCACGGCAGCGCTCACTATATTCATTCGTAAGACGAATGCAAAGGAGCCCATCATGACCCCCCGCACCCAACGCCTCAGTCTCAGCCTGCCCAAGAAGGCCGTCTTCACCCTGCCCGACGCCCACGAGGTCGATATCGAATGCACCAGCGGCGCCGTCTGGATCACGCTCGACCACGACCGGCGCGACATCGTGCTCGAACCGGGCGAGCGCTTCCGCAGCGATTCGCACCGCCGGGCGCTGGTGGCGGCGCTGGAGCCGTCCTGCCTGCGCTTCAGCGCCGCCAAGCTCTCGGTCGCGGCCACGCCGGCACCGGCGGCACGGTCGCCTTGGCGACTGTGGCCCCACGGGATGTCCCCGGCTTGACCCGAACGCCCGGGCGTTGAACCATCGACGCTCGTGGCCAGGGAAGACGCCCGTCCGCCGCCGCCGTTCGATCGGCGTGCGGCGCCGTCCGCTCCGGGCCCCCCATTTCTCGGAGGAAGGACACACCATGGCAGAGGCATTCATCGTGGCCACCGCGCGCACCGCGGGCGGCCGTCGCGGCGGCAGGCTTTCGGGTTGGCACCCGGTCGACCTGGCCGCCCAGGTCATCGACGCGCTGGTGGCGCGCAGCGGCATCGACCCGGCGGCGGTGGAGGACGTGATCCTCGGCTGCGTGAGCCAGGTCGGCGAGCAGGCGACCAACGTGGCGCGCAACGCGGTGCTGGCCTCGAAGCTGCCCGAGTCGGTGCCGGGCACCTCGATCGACCGCCAGTGCGGCTCGTCGCAGCAGGCGCTGCACTTCGCGGCCCAGGCCGTGATGTCGGGCAGCATGGATGCGGTGATCGCGGCCGGCGTCGAGAGCATGACGCGGGTGCCGATGTTCACGCCCAACGCACTGCCGGCCAAGGCCGGCCTCGGCACCTACATGAGCCCCGCGATGCAGCGGCGCTACCCGGGCGTGGAGTTCAGCCAGTTCACCGGGGCCGAGATGATCGCCAAGAACTACGGCCTCACGAAGGACATGCTCGACCGCTACGCCTTCGAGAGTCACCGGCGCGCGATCGCCGCCAGCCGCGAGCATGCCTTCGCCGGCGAGATCGTTCCGATCGAGGTGCGCCTGGCCGACGGCTCGGCCAGCGGCGAGATGCACACGGTCGACGAAGGCATCCGCTTCGACGCCACGCTCGAAGGCATCGCCGGCGTCAAGCTGATCGCCGAGGGCGGCCGCTGCACCGCGGCCACCGCGAGCCAGATCTGCGACGGCGCCAGCGGCGTGCTGGTGGTCAACGAGCGCGGCCTGAAGGCGCTGGGCGTGAAGCCGCTCGCGCGCATCCACCACATGAGCGTCATGGGCCACGACCCGGTGATCATGCTGGAGGCGCCGATCCCCGCCACCGCGCGGGCGCTTTCGAAGGCCGGCCTGAAGATCGAGGACATCGACCTCTACGAGGTCAACGAGGCCTTCGCGCCGGTGCCGCTGGCCTGGCTGCAGAAGCTCGGCGCCGACCCGGCGAAGCTCAACGTGAACGGCGGCGCAATTGCGCTGGGCCATCCGCTCGGCGCCTCGGGCACCAAGCTGATGACCACGCTGGTCCATGCGCTCGGGCAGCGCGGCAAGCGCTACGGCCTGCAGACCATGTGCGAAGGCGGCGGCATGGCCAACGTCACCATCGTGGAGCGCCTGTGACATGAGCGCCGTGCTCTACGAAGTCAACGAAGGCATCGCGACGCTCACGCTCAATCTGCCGTCCAAGCTCAACCCGATCGCGCTCGACCTGCAGCAGGAACTGCGCGAGTGCTTCGCGCGCGTGCGCGGCGACAGCCAGGTGCGCGCCGTGCTGCTCACCGGCGCCGGCAAGGCCTTCTGCGTCGGCGCCGACCTGAGCGCGATGCGCGAGCCCGAAGCCGGAAAGACGCTGGGCGACCAGACGGCCGACTGGATGCAGTCGACGAGCAATCCGCTGATCGAGGAACTGCGCACGCTGCCGGTGCCGGTCGTCTGCGCGGTCAACGGCCCGGCCGCCGGTGCGGGCGTCGGCCTGGCACTGGCCTGCGACATCGTGCTGGCGGCGCGCAGCGCGTATTTCTACCTGCCCTTCCTGCCCAAGCTCGGGATCGTGCCCGACCTCGGCTGCACCTGGTTCATCCCGCGCCGGATCGGCCCGGCGCGCGCGCTGGGCATGGCGCTGCTCGACGAGAAGCTCGGCGCCGAGACCGCCGCGCAATGGGGCCTGATCTGGGCCGCGGTCGACGACGACCTGCTGCTGCTCGATGCCTTGAAGATCGCGCAGCGCCTGGCGCGCCTGCCGGCGCATGCGGTGCTCGAGGCGCGCCGCGCCATCGAGCGGTCGGAGCGCCACACGCTGCCCGAGCAACTGCACTACGAGAGCGAGCGCCAGCGCCAGCTGATCGAGCAGCCGAGCTTCGCCGAGGGCGTGACCGCCTTCCTGCAGAAGCGCCCGCCGGTCTTTCCGAAACGGTGAACAGGCCATGATCGAACGCACCCTCTTCGGCCCCGACCACGAGGCCTTCCGCGATTCCTTCCGCCGCTTCCTCGACAAGGAGATCGCGCCCTTCCACGAGGCCTGGGAGGAGCAGGGCTACGTCGACCGGACGGTCTGGAACAAGGCCGGCGAGAACGGCTTCCTGTGCATGTCGCTGCCGGAAGAACACGGCGGCTCGGGTGCCGACCTGCTCTATTCGGTGATCCAGTTCGAGGAGCTCTGGGCCCGCGGCTTCACGGGCATCGGCTTCGGGCTGCACAGCGAGATCGTGGCGCCCTACATCCTTCGCTACGGCACCGAGGAACAGAAGCGGCACTACCTGCCCAGGCTCGCCAGCGGCGAGATGATCGGCGCCATCGCGATGAGCGAGCCGGCCGCCGGCAGCGACCTGCAGGCAGTGCGCAGCACCGCGCTGAAGCAGGCCGACGGCAGCTACCTGCTGAACGGCAGCAAGACCTTCATCACCAACGGCTGGCACGCCGACCTGGTGATCGTGGTCGCCAAGACCGATCCGGCGGGCGGCGCCAAGGGCACCAGCCTGTTCCTGGTGGAGCGCGGCACGCCCGGCTTCGAGAAGGGCAAGCGGCTGAAGAAGCTGGGCCTGAAGGCGCAGGACACTTCCGAGCTGTTCTTCGACGGCGTGCGGCTGCCGGCCGAGGCGCTGCTCGGCGGCGCGGCGCAGGAGAACCGAGGCTTCGTCTGCCTGATGGAGCAGCTGCCCTGGGAACGGCTGCAGATCGCGATCAGCGCGGTGGCCGCCTCGCAGTCGGCCATCGACCAGACCGTGGCCTACGTGAAGGAACGCAAGGTGTTCGGCCAGCCCGTCGGGGCCTACCAGAACACCCGCTACACGCTGGCCGAACTGCAGACCGAGGTGCAGGTGGCGCAGGTCTTCGTCGACAAGTGCATCGAGCTGCTGATGGTCGAGAAGCTCGACACCGCGACCGCCAGCATGGCCAAGTACTGGACCAGCGACCTGCAGTGCAAGGTGATGGACGAATGCGTGCAGCTGCACGGCGGCTACGGCTTCATGTGGGAGTACCCGATCACGCGGGCCTACGCCGATGCCCGGGTGCAGCGCATCTACGGCGGCACCAACGAGATCATGAAAGAGGTGATCACCCGCGCGATGGGGCTGCCCGGGCGCTGAACGCCGCCACTGGCATGCGCGGGGAGGCTGCAGGACAATGCGCCATGCCCACGCTCAACGCCTTCTACGCCCAGTCCGGCGGCGTCACCTCCGTGATCAACGCCTCGGCCTGCGGCGTGATCGAGACAGCCCGCCGGCACCCGGACCGCATCGGCAGCGTCTACGCCGGGCGCAACGGCATCCTCGGCGCGCTGACCGAGGACCTGATCGACACCGGCCGTGAATCGGCCGAGGCGATCGCCGCCCTGCGCACCACGCCCTCGGGCGCCTTCGGCTCCTGCCGCTACAAGCTCAAGTCGCTCGAGAAGAACCGGCGCGAGTACGAGCGCCTGATCGAGGTCTTCAAGGCCCACGGCATCGGCTATTTCTTCTACAACGGCGGCGGCGATTCGGCCGACACCTGCTTCAAGGTGAGCCAGCTGTCGCAGTCGCTGGGCTATCCGCTGCAGGCGATCCACGTGCCCAAGACCATCGACAACGACCTGCCCCTGACCGACTGCTGCCCGGGCTTCGGCTCGGTCGCCAAGTACGTCGCGGTGTCGACCCTCGAGGCCTCGCTGGACGTGCGCTCGATGGCCGCGACCTCGACCAAGGTGTTCGTCATCGAGGTGATGGGCCGGCATGCCGGCTGGATCGCCGCGGCCGGCGGGCTGGTCGACGCGCAGGGCATTCCGGTCGTGATCCTGTTCCCCGAGATTCCGTTCGACCAGCCGGCTTTCCTCGCCCGTGTCGACGCGCTGGTGAAGTACCACGGCTACTGCACGGTGGTGGTGTCCGAAGGCTGCCACCACCCCGACGGCAGCTTCCTCGCCGAGCAGGGCAGCAAGGACGCCTTCGGCCATGCGCAGCTCGGCGGCGCGGCGCCCGTGGTGGCGCAGATGATCAAGGAGGCGCTGGGCCACAAGTTCCATTGGGCGGTGGCCGACTACCTGCAGCGCGCGGCCCGGCACATCGCCTCCGCCACCGACGTCAGGCAGGCCTACGAACTCGGCCAGCGCGCGGTCGAGCTCGCGCTCGAAGGCCGCAACGCGGTGATGCCGACGATCGAACGCACTTCGGACCAGCCTTATGCGTATCGCATCGGCACGGCGCCGCTCGATGCGGTGGCCAACGCCGAGAAGTTCATGCCGCGCGACTTCATCTCGGACGACGGCTGGGGCATCACCGACAAGTGCAGGCGCTATCTGCTGCCGCTGATCCAGGGCGAGGACTACCCGGCCTACCGCGACGGCCTGCCGGTCTACGTGACGCTCGGCAACGTCGCGGTCCCGAAGAAGCTGCCGGCCTTCGAGGTCGCCTGATGGACGCAGGAACACGCCCCGATCCCTCGCGCTGCCCCCTGTGCGGCGAGTCCAATCGCTGCGCCATCGAGATCGAGCGCGAGACCGGCCAGGCGCAGCCGCCCTGCTGGTGCATGGCGGCCGACTTCAGCGAGGCCTTGCTGGCACGCGTGCCGGCCGCCCAGCGCCGGCTGGCCTGCATCTGCGCGCGCTGCGCGGCGCAGGAGGCGCAAGAGGCGGTTCAGGGCTGAGCGTTCGGCGGCACCGGCAACCCGCAGCCCTCCCGCGGCCCGGTGACCACCTGGTGGATGAACTGCAGCTTGCCGACCGCCGTGCGCGGCAGCACGAAGGGGTAATAGTCGGGCTGGCCCATGCTGCGCGACAGCTCGTTGAGCACGTTGGTGAGGCGCACCCAGCCGTTGAGGAAGTCGAGGAAGCGCGCCGCGTCCGGATGCTCGGGCTGCCACAGGTCGGACAGGTCGAACAGGTCGCTGGCGAGTTCGACGTACTGCGCGTCGACGCCGAAACTCATCGCGGTGCCGGCGGTATCCGCCATGTGCAGGTAGTGGGCCCAGGTCTCGGCCCAGTCCTCCCAGGGGTGCGAACTCGCATAGCCGGTCACGAAGCGATCGGCCCAGTCGGTCGGCGGGCCGTTGTCGTAGTGGTTGCGCAAGGCGGTGGCGTAGTCGTCCCGCTCGTCGCCGAAGAGCCGGCGGAAGTCCTCGATCCAGGGCGTCGGCGCCACCAGCAGGTCCCAGTAGTAATGGCCGATCTCGTGCCTGAAGTGGCCCAGCAAGGTGCGGTAGGGCTCGCGCATCTCGGCCCGGATGCGCTCGCGCACGGCATCCTCGGCCTCCTCGGCATTGAGCGTGATGACGCCCATCTCGTGGCCAGTCATGACGTGCGGCCCGCCGGGCATGTGGCTCAGGAAGTCGAAGGCCAGGCCGTGCACCGGATCGCTCAGGCGCGTGACCATCGGCAGGCCCAGCGCGAGCAGTTGCGAAATCAGCCGGCGCTTGGCCAGTTCGAGGCTCCGCCACAGCGCGCCGTTGGCCTCGCGCGAAAGATCGGGGATGGTGCGCGTGACGCTGCACGACAGGCACAGGCCGGGCACCAGGCCGTCGGTGCCGAAAGCCGGATCGTCGCCCTCGCGCGGCGCCGGCACCATCCAGTTGCAGGCCGCCGGGGTCATCAGGTTGGCGCAGCGGCGATAGGCCTTGCCATGGGTGTCGCCGAAGAGCGTGAAGGTGTCGGCCTCTGCGCCCTGGAAGTCGGCCGGCGCGAGCGGCACCACGCCCAGGCGCTCGACCACGTAGCCCAGCGGTGTCAGGCAGGCCAGGCATTGGCTGTTGCGCAGGAAGACCGGCCGGCCGCATTGGCACCGGTAGGCGCGCGTCAGTGTCGGGGCCTGCGGTTCGGCCGCCAGCGCGGGGCCGCTTTCGGCGGCTGGGGGGGGCGCAGCGCGATCGTCGGTCGGAGAGTCCATGTCGGTTGATTGTGGGCGTCCGCTGTGCGCCACGCAGGAAAACGCCGATATCCTTGTAGGACAGCCCGAGCCCGGGCGTCCGCCCTCCATGAACAATCCTCCCTTGCAGTCCCTGAGCAGCCGCTACGGCGCGCGCTACCGCTGGTACCTGCTTCTTTCCGTCATGGTGGGCGTGATGGCATCGATCATGTCGTCAACCATCGTCAACGTCGCCATTCCGGACCTGAGCCACCATTTCTCCCTCGGCCAGGAGCGCGCCCAGTGGGTCAGCTCCGGCTTCATGGTGGCGACCACCGTGTCGATGCTGACCACGCCCTGGCTGCTCTCGCGCTACGGCTACCGGCGGACCTACGTCGGCACCATGGTGATGCTGCTGGCGGGCGGCCTGACCGGCGGGCTGGCGACCGACTTCTCGCTGGTGCTGATCGCGCGCGTGGTCGAGGGACTGGCCGCCGGCGTCGTCCAGCCGATCCCGGCCATCATCATCCTGCGCGCCTTCCAGCCCCACGAGCAGGGGCGGGCCAGCGGCATCTTCGGCATGGGCGTGGTGCTGGCGCCGGCCATCGGCCCGAGCATCGGCGGCGTGCTGGTCGACCTGTTCGGCTGGCGCTCGATCTTCTTCATGGTGGTGCCCTTCTGCCTCGCCTCGATCTGGCTGGCCTACAAGTTCGTGCCGACCACGGCGCCGGGGGGCGTGGTGGCGGCGCGCAGCGACCGACTCGACTGGCGCGGCCTGGGGCTGGGCACCGTCGGCACCCTGTGCCTGCTGAACGGCATGGTGGCGCTGCGCGGCGACTCGGCGCTGCACGCCGCCCTGCTGCTGGCCGGCGCCGGCATCGCCTTCGGCGCCTTCGTCGCCTGGCAGAAGCGCCTGGCCGCCGGCGGCGGCGCGCCGCTGATGAATCTGGCGCTGTTCCAGTACCGCCAGTTCGCGATGGGCAGCGTGGTCGCCTTCATCTACGGCACGGCACTGTTCGGATCGACCTACCTGCTGCCGGTCTACATGCAGGTCGGGCTGCATCTGTCGGCCTCCCACGTCGGCACCATCCTGCTGCCGGCCGGCATCGTGCTCGCGCTGACCATCGCCGGCGTCGGCAGGCTGGCCGACCGGCATCCGACCTACCTGCTGGTCAGCATCGGCCTGGCGCTGCTGGCCGCCTCCTTCGCGCTGATGGTGGTGCTGCGACTGGCCAGCCCGCTGTGGCTGCTGGTGGCGTTCGCGATCGTCGGGCGCATCGGCCTGGGCTTCATCCTGCCCTCGCTCAATCTCGGCGCGATGCGCCCGCTGGCCAAGCCGCTGATCCCGCAGGGCGCGAGCGCCATCAGTTTCCTGCGCATGCTCGGCGGCGCCGCCGGCGTGAGCCTGTGCGCGATCGTGCTCGAATGGCGGCTGGCCGCGCACGGCGACTCGCTCTCCAACCCGGCCACCAGCGCGGCCCGGCTGGCGGCCTTCGACGAGGTGTTCGCGATGCTGGCCGGCCTGTGCGCGCTGGCCATCGTCGCGGCCTGGCAATTGAGAGTGAAGACGCCGGCCACTGACAACTGAGCGCGCGGCTGCGGTCTAATAGCCCTCATGTGCCAGCTGCTCGGAATGAACTGCAACACGCCGACCGACGTGACCTTCAGCTTCACAGGCTTCGCCCAGCGCGGCGGCCGCACCGACCACCACGCCGACGGCTGGGGCATCGCCTTCTTCGAGGACCGCGGCCTCAGGCATTTCGTCGATCACCAGCCGGCCTGCGAATCGCCGGTGGCCGAGCTGATCCGGCGCTATCCGATCCGCAGCCGCAACGTCGTCGCCCATATCCGCAAGGCCACCCAGGGCGCGGTGAACCTGCAGAACTGCCACCCCTTCGTGCGCGAGCTCTGGGGCCGCTACTGGGTGTTCGCCCACAACGGCGACCTGAAGGATTTCCGACCGCGCCTGCACGGCAGCTTCCATCCCGTCGGCAGCACCGACAGCGAGCACGCCTTCTGCTGGCTGATGCAGGAGCTTGCCAAGTCGCACGCCGACGTTCCGAGCGTCGAGGAGCTGACCCTCACGCTGCGCGAACTGGCGCCGCGGCTGGCGGCGCACGGCACCTTCAACTTCATGCTGTCGAACGGGCAAGCGCTGTGGGCCCACGCCTCGACCCACCTCTGGTACGTCGAACGCCGGCATCCCTTCCTGACCGCGGAGCTGTCGGACGAGGACCTGAGCATCGACTTCGCCCAGCACACGACGCCGAATGATCGCGTGGCGGTGGTGGTGACCGCGCCGCTGACGACCAACGAGACCTGGACGGCGTTCGCGCCGCAGGAACTGGCTGTGTTCGTGGACGGGCAGCGGCGCGGATAGCGCCGCGCCGGGCTCAGTTCGCCTGTGCCACCATCTTCCGCCCACGACTGCGGGCCGCAGAGAAGTTCGCGGGCGCAGACCCGTTGCAGGCGGGCCGGAAACGGCGCGCCCGGAGATCGAACAAGCGCCACTGGGGCGCTTGCTCGAGCAAAGACCGAATGCCGGTCAGTTCGTGGGGGCTTGCTTCTTGGCCGCCGCCTTGGCATCGCGCGCGTCGACCTTGGCCTGCCCTGCATTCGCGGCCTTGCCGCCGCTGGCCTCAGGATTGAGTTCAGAAGTGTTGGCTTGGTCGCCCGTCGGCCTCTTCGCCATGCCCTGGGGCTTGGCGTTGGCCCTGTTCTGGCCTGCCGCGGCGGCCTTGCCGCCGCTGGCCTCAGGATTGAGTTCGGAGCTGTTGGCCTCATCGCCCACCGGCTTCTTCACCTTGCCTTGGGGGCGCGCATCCACCTTGGTTTGGGCGCGGTTTTGCGCCTTGCTGTTCGTCACCGGTTGCTGTTCCGACGATGTGCCGGCCGGATTCTGGGCATAGGCGCCTGCCGCGAACAGGCCGGCGATCATGACTGCGAGAAGTTTGCTCATTGTGTAACCTTCCTTGGGAGTTGGCGGTCGATTCGCCTCGCCATCAGCAGAGGTCAGACCACAACGACCGCCTGGGACCCAAGGTTGACAGGGATTCACGACGGCGGCAACCGGCGGCCGGTTGCCGCCCGTCTTCATCAGTATCCGTCAGGTCGATGGCTTGGGCAATCCGTAACTCAACTGACGCTCGTGCCGTATCGAGAGCAACACCGCTTCTCGCTCAGAATGAGCGTATGGCACGACGTGGCGAGCCAGCACCAGCTCCCGCAACTCGGGTTGGCCAAGTTCTCGGGCAATTTGCGTTGCGCTCGACCATCACCCCTGCACATCCGCCTCCAGCGCATCGATGAACATCGCCGGCACGTCGAAGCCGGTCTGCTCGGTGATCTCCTGGAAGCAGGTCGGGCTGGTCACGTTGATCTCGGTCAGCGAGCCGCCGATCACGTCGAGGCCGATCAGGAGCAGGCCCCGCTGGCTCAGCACCGGCCCGATCGCTTCGGCGATCCGGCGGTCGTCGTCGGTCAGCGGCTGCGCCACGCCCTTGCCGCCGGCCGCGAGGTTGCCGCGCACCTCGGTGCCCTGCGGGATGCGCGCCAGGCTGTAGGGCACCGGGCGGCCGCCGATCACGAGCACGCGCTTGTCGCCCTCCGAGATCTGCGGCACGAAGCGCTGCACCATGATCGTCTCGGCGCCGTTCTTGTTGAGGGTCTCGACGATCGAGCCGAGATTCAGCGCGTCGGCCTTGACCCGGAAGATGCCCATGCCGCCCATGCCGTCGAGCGGCTTCAGGATGATGTCCTGGTGCTCGGCGTGGAAGGCGCGCACCGAGGCCGCATCGCGGGTCACCAGCGTCGGCGTGGTGAACTCCGCGAACTCCATGATCGCGAGCTTCTCCGGGTGGTCGCGCAGCGAGCGCGGCTTGTTGACCACCCGCGCGCCCTCGCGCTCGGCCTGCTCCAGCAGGTGCGTGGCGTAGATGTACTCGGCATCGAAGGGCGGGTCCTTGCGCATCAGCACCACGTCGTAGCCCTTGAGCGGCCGCTCCTGCACCGGTTCTTCACGAAACCAGTCGTCGGGGTCGCCGGTCAGCACGATCGCACGCGCCTTCGCGGTCACCGGCTGGCCGCGCTGCCAGCCCAGGTGGCGCGGCTCGCAGACCGAGAGCGTGTGGCCGCGCCGCTGGGCCTCGCGCATCATCGAGAAGGTGGTGTCCTTGTAGATCTTGAACTGATCCAGCGGGTCGGCAACGAAGAGGATGTGCATGTCAGGAGGTCTTTCCGGCGGCCGGAGCCGAAGCCGTGGAGGAGGGTGTCGCGACGGGCCGCTCGGCCGCCGATCGCTCGTCGAGCCTGATCTTGCCGGCAGGCGCGATGTCCTTGCCGGCGTGGGGTTTGCGGCCGAGCTGCTGGATGCCGAGCGCCACGGCGCCGGCCACCACGCCCCAGAAGGCCGAGCCGATGCCCGCGAGCGTGACGCCCGAGAGCGTGACCAGGAAGGTGATCAGCGCCGCCTCGCGATGCGATTCGTCGCGCACCGCAGCCGCCAGCCCGCCGCCGATGGTGCCCAGCAGCGCCAGGCCGGCGATGGTCGCGACCAGTTCCTTCGGAAAGGCGGTCAGCAAGCCCGTCACGGCGGCGCCGAACAGGCCGATGACGACGTAGATCGCGCCGCAGCTGACCGCGGCGGTGTAGCGCCGCGCCGAGTCCTCGTGCGCCTCGCGGCCCATGCAGATGGCGGCCGTGATGGCGCTGAGATTCAGCGCGAAGGCCCCGAAAGGCGCCAGCACCAGCGTGAAAAGGCCGCTGATCGTGATCAGCTTCGACACCGGCAACTGGTAGCCCGCGGCGCGGATCGCGGCGACGCCCGGCAGGTTCTGCGAGGCCATGGTGACGACGAAGAGGGGCAGCGCCAGGCTGACCACCGCCTGCCAGCTGAAGACCGGGATCGTGAATACCGGCAGGGCGAGGCTGAAATGCACCGCGCTCCAGGCCAGTTCGCCGCGCGCAGCGGCGAAGGCGATGCCGACGCCCAGCGTGAGCGGCACCGCGTAGCGCGGCAGCGCGCGCTTGGCCGCAAGATAGGTGCCGAGCATCAGCAGCACCAGCGGCAGCGCCGTCTGGGCGGCAATGAAAGCCTGCAGCCCGAAGCGCGCCAGCACGCCGGCCAGCAGCGCCGAGGCCAGCGCCATCGGGATCCTGTTCATCACGCGCTCGAACCAGCCGGTGGCGCCGGCCAGGGTCATCAGCAGGGCGCAGACGATGAAGGCGCCGACCGCCTCGTTCATGCTGTAGCCGGCACCCGCGACCGCCAGCACCGCGGCGCCGGGCGTGCTCCAGGCGATCATCACGGGCTTGCGCCACCACAGCGAGGGCAGCGCCGAGGCCAGGCCCATGCCGAGGCCCAGCGCCCACATCCAGGAGGAGATCATCTCGGGGGTGGCGCCGAAGGCCTGCGCGGCCTGGAACACGATCGCCACCGAGCTCGTGAAGCCCACGAGCACCGCCACGAAGCCCGCGGTGAAGGCCGAGAGGCTGAGATCCTTGAAAAATCGCATCGGTAGATTGTGCCGGGGTGTTGCCGCACCCTTCCAGGAACCCCCGGTAGGGGGTGGGCGGCTACACGAAGTGAGCCAACCTGGGGGCGAGCTAGATCTCGATTTTGGAGCCGAGCTCGACGACGGCGTTGTTGGGCAATCCGAGGAAGTCCGCCGCCCCGCTCGCGTTGTGGTGCATCTGCGCGAACAGCTTTTCGCGCCAGGGCGCCATGCCGCTGCCCAGCGTCGGGATCACGACGTCGCGCGACAGGAAGTAGCTGGTCGCCATCGGCTCGATCTGACAGCCGCGCAGGCGCGCGTTCTCGAGCGCGCGCGGCAAGTCGATCTCGTTCTTGAAGCCGTAGTGCACCACCACCTGCCAGCAGTGGTGGCCCAGGGCCTCCATCTCGATGCGCTTGTCCATCGGGATCCACGGCACCTCGTGGTTGCGCACCGTCACGAACAGATTCTGGTCGTGCAGCACCTTGTTGTGCTTGAGGTTGTGCAACAGCGCATTGGGAACCACGCCGGGCTCGGCGGTCATGAAGACCGCGGTGCCGTCGACCCGCGCCGGCGGGCTCACGAAGACCGAGTCGAGGAAGCCGCGCAGGTCGATCGCCTCCGCCAGCTGGGTCTCGCCCATCAACCTGCGCCCTTCCTTCCAGGTCAGCATCAGCATGAAGATCGAGCCGCCGATCAGGAGCGGGAACCAGCCGCCGTCGAACAGCTTGAGCAGGTTCGAGGCGAAGAACAGGAAGTCGACCAGGAAGAAGGCGCCGGTGGCCGCGATGCACAGGAACAGCGGGTACTTCCAGGCGTAGCGGATCACGAAGAAGGTCAGCACCGTGGTGATCAGCATGTCGGTGGTCACGGCAATGCCATAGGCCGCCGCCAGATTGCTCGACGAGCGGAACATCACGACCGCCAGCACGATCGCGACGAACAAGCCCCAGTTGACGAACGGGATGTAGATCTGGCCCGCCGTGCGGACACTGGTGTGCTCGATGTTCATGCGCGGCAGGTAGCCGAGCTGGATCACCTGGCGCGTGACGCTGAAGGCGCCGGTGATCAGGGCCTGCGAGGCGATCACTGTGGCGGCCGTCGCGAGGAACACCAGCGGCAGCAGCGCCCACTCGGGCGCCATCATGAAGAAGGGGTTCTTGACCGCCAGCGGGTTCTCCAGCAGCAGGGCGCCCTGGCCGAAGTAGTTGAGCGTGAGCGCCGGCATGACGACCGAGAACCAGGCGATGCGGATCGGGCTCTTGCCGAAGTGGCCGAGGTCGGCGTAGAGCGCCTCGGCGCCGGTCACGCACAGCACGGTGGCGCCCAGGATGATGAAGCTGGTGCCCGGGTTGTTCCACATGAAGCGCAGCGCGTAATGCGGGCTCATCGCCTTGAGGATCTCGGGGTGGGTGACGATCTGCGACACGCCGAGCAGCGAGATCGCCAGGAACCAGGCCAGCGTCACCGGGCCGAAGAAGCGGCCGATGCCGGCGGTGCCCCGCTTCTGGACCACGAACAGGCAGAACAGCACGACCAGCGTGATCGGGATCACGTAGTGGCGGAACTGCGGCGACACCACCTCCAGGCCCTCGACCGCCGACAGCACCGAGATCGCCGGCGTGATGACGCCGTCGCCATAGAAGAGCGAGGTGCCGAAGATACCCACCACCAGCAGCACCCGCCGCAGCCGCGGCTTGTCGACCACCGCCTGCGAGGCCAGCGCGAGCATCGCCACCAGCCCGCCCTCGCCCTCGTTGTCGGCCCGCAGCACCAGCACCACGTACTTCAGCGAGACGATCACCGTCAGCGTCCAGAAGAACATCGACAGGATGCCGTAGACGTTCTCGACCGTGAACGGGACGTGACCGTGGCCGAACACCTCCTTGACCGCGTACAGGACGCTGGTGCCGATGTCGCCGTAGACGACACCGATGGCCGCGAGGATCAGCGCAGCGGAGGAGGATTTAGGGGCGGACACGGGGTCGGTGCAAAGGGTCGCGGGCGTGCAGCACACCGCGCGGCGCCTCGGAGGCCCGCTTCGGCCGCTTCGTCGCCTTCCACCCTGTCGTTTGCATTGTTATGGGGCCGCTATTTTGCCGTTGTAGCGATCGCCTGCAAGCTATAAACCGGAATCATTCATAAACTTCGGCATCCGGGTCGGTGGCCTCGAGCTCGTAGCTGGCCGCCACCATCGCGAGCCGGCCAATCACGCCATACATGTAGAAGCGGTTGGGCGCGCTGGCGCCGGGCTTGGCACCGGGCTGAGGTAAGTGCGCACTCTCCGAAAATGCCAGCGGCACGAAGCTGGCGCCCGGCAGGTTGAGGTTCTCGTCCGGCTTGCGCTCGGCATGCACCCGATAGAAGCCGCCGACCACGTAGCGGTCCATCATGTAGACCACCGGCTCGGCGACGCCGTTGTGCACCCGCTCGTTGGTCAGCACGCCTTCCTGGACGATCAGGTCGCCGAGCTCCTGGCCCTCCTTGGCGGCGCCGGCCTTGCTGGCGCGCGGACGGCGCACCAGGGCTTCGATCTCCTTGGCGTCGCGCACCGTCATGACGCCCAGGCCGGCGGTGCCGTTGTCGGTCTTGACGACCACGAAGGGCTTCTCGTTGATGCCGTATTCCTTGTACTTGCGGCGGACCTTGGTCAGCAGCGCGTCGACGTGGCTGGTCAGCACGTCGATGCCCTGGCCGGTGGCGAAGCTGACGTCGGCGGCCCTGGCGTACATCGGGTTGATCAGCCAGGGGTCGATGCCCAGCAGCTTGCCGAAGCGCTTCGACACTTCTTCGTAGCTGTGGAAATGGTTGCTCTTGCGGCGCACCGACCAGCCCGCATGCAGCGGCGGCAGCAGGTACTGCTCGTGCAGATCCTCGAGGATGCCCGGCGTGCCGGCCGACAGGTCGGTATTGAGCAGGATCGTGCAGGGGTCGAAATGCTTCAGACCCAACCGGCGCTTGCTGCGCACCACCGGCTCCAGGCACACCGTGTCGCCGTTGGGCAGCTCGATCTTCTTCGTCGACTTGATCGCCGGGTCGATCGAGCCCACGCGCACGTTGAGCCCGGCCATGTGGAAGATCCGCACCAGCTGCGCCACGTTGGCCAGGTAGAAGGTGTTGCGCGAGTGGTTCTCGGGGATCACGAGCAGGTTGCGCGCCTCGGGGCAGATCTTCTCGATCGCGGCCTGGGCCGCCTGCACCGCCAGCGGCAGCATCTCCTGCGTCAGGTTGTTCCAGCCCCCGGGATAGAGGTTGGTGTCGACCGGCGCCAGCTTGAAGCCGGCGTTGCGGATGTCGACCGAGCTGTAGAACGGCGGCGTGTGCTCCATCCATTCGAGCCGGAACCAGCGCTCGATGGCGGGCGTGGAATCGAGCACCCGCTGCTCGAGTTCGTTGATGGGGCCGGTCAGGGCGGTGACGAGATGGGGGACCATGCGGGCGGCCTTGTTGGATTTGTATCTGAAGCTAGCTAGGCGGAATTGTAGATTTGGGGGCGAACGCCCTGATCACAATCTAAAGGTGTGGCTCGCCCCCAGGTTGCCCGGCACTTCGTGTCCGGGCGCCCACCCCCTGCCGGGGGCAACACCAGCGGCCTGGCCGTTCCGCGGTGTTCACCAACGGGCCAGGCTACGCCGGCCGGTCGCCGGGGCTCAAGTCCTGACTTCGCCTTGGCCCAGGACCACGTACTTCAACGAGGTCAGGCCCTCGATCCCCACCGGCCCACGTGCATGGAACTTGTCGGTGCTGATGCCGATTTCGGCGCCCAGGCCGAACTCGAAGCCGTCGGCGAAACGGGTGCTGGCGTTGACCATCACGCTGGCCGAATCCACCTCGCGCAGGAAGCGCTGGGCGTTCATGTGGTCGCGCGTGACGATCGCATCCGTGTGGTGGCTCGAGTAGCGGTTGATGTGCGCGATGGCCTCGTCCACGCCCTCGACCACCTTGATGCTGATGACCGCGGCCAGGTATTCCTCCGACCAGTCGGATTCGATCGCATCGATCACCTTGTCGGCCGGCAGGTGCGCGCTCTCGGCACGCAGGATGTGGGCGGCCGCCCGGTCGCAGCGCATCTCCACGCCCTTGGCCGCGAAGATCGCACCGATCTCCGGCAGGAAGGTCTCGGCGATCGAGGACGCCACCAGCAGGCCTTCAGCGGCGTTGCAGGGGCTGTACTTCTGGGTCTTGGCGTTGTCGACGATCTTCAGCGCCATGTCGAGTTCGGCCGTGTGGTCGACGTAGACGTGGCAGTTGCCGTCCAGGTGCTTGATGACCGGCACCCTGGCGTCGCGGCTGATGCGCTCGATCAGGCCCTTGCCGCCACGCGGAATGATGACGTCGACGAACTGCGGCATCGCGATCAGCTGGCCCACGGCCTCGCGGTCGGTGGTGGCGACCAGCTGCACCGCGTCGACCGGCAGGCCGGCCTCCTCGAGCGATTCGGCCACCAGCCGGGCCAGCGCCTTGTTCGACTCGATCGCTTCCGAGCCGCCGCGCAGGATCGCCGCGTTGCCGCTCTTGATCGCCAGGCTCGCGGCCTCGATGGTGACGTTGGGCCGGCTCTCGTAGATCATGCCGAAGACCCCGATCGGCACCCGCATCTGGCCGACCCGGATACCGCTGGGCTGCTGCTTCATGCCGATGACCTCGCCGATCACGTCGGCCATCGCGGCCAGCTGTTCGCAGCCCTGGGCCACGGTGTCGATGACCTTCGGCGTGAGCTTGAGGCGATCGACCATCGGCGCCGACAGGCCGGCGCCCTCGGCGCGCGCCAGATCCTTCGCATTGGCCTCGGCCAGCGGCCCGCCCGCGGCGCGCAGCCGGCGCGCCAACGCCTTCAGGGCCTTGTTCTTGGTGGCGGCATCGGCCCGCGCCATCAGGGCCGAGGCCTGCTTGGCCTGCAGCCCGAGCGTCTGGACGTACTCGGAGACATTCAACGTATTCATCCCCGGATTATGTCGCTCGCCCCCAGGTTGCCCGGCACTTCGTGTCCGGGCGCCCACCCCCTGCCGGGGGCGCAGTCGGCGGCCCGGCCTAGCCGGTTCCGCGGTAGGACTGTTGCTCGCCCCCAGGTTGGGCTCACTTCGTGTAGCCCGCCCACCCCCTGCCGGGGGCGCAGTCAGCGGCCCGGCAAAGCCGGTTCCGCGACTGCCCACCAACGGGCGCGCTGCGCGCAGCCGAAGGAAAAGTGCGGCGCCGTCTCTTTTACCGGCCGGCGCTTCGGGGGGTCATCCCCTCGGGGCGCAGGCCCGGCACAACATGAACGCGAGGCGCTGCAGGGCCTGCCAGCCATTGGCCGGCCAGTCGGGCTGTTTCAGCCCTTTCACGATGCCATCGACCAGGTGCGCGGCGCGCAGCATGCGCGCCAGTGCCCGATCGTCCAGCCGCGGCAGCACCCGCTCGAAGGCACGCTCGCGCGGCCCCCAGATGCGGTTCTCGCGCAGCGCCATGGGCAGCGGCCGGCCGGCCGCCATCGCGTCCTTCACGCGCTTCAGAGCCCGGATGTCCTCGGCCAGCGTGTAGTGCACCAGCACCTCGGCCTCGCCCTCGGCCTGCAGGCCCTCGAGCATGCGCGCCACGCGCTGCGGGTTGCCGGCCAGCACGGCGTCCGACAGCTTGAAGACGTCGTAGCGCGCGACGTTGTTGACCGCGCCCTCGACCTGCTCCCAGCCGAGCTCGCCCTCGGGGTGCAGCAGCGCGAGCTTCTGGATCTCCTGGTGCGCGGCCAGCAGGTTGCCCTCGACCCGGTCGGCGAAGAACTGCAGCGTGCGCTGGCCCTCCTCGCCGGCTTTCACGCGCTGGCCCTGCAGCGCGAGCCGCTGCGCGATCCATTGGGGCAGCGCGGCGCGTTCGATGGTCTCGATCTGCAGGCTGACGCCGTGGTTCTCGAGCGCCGCGAACCAGGCGGCGCTGCGGGTCGCCTTGTCCAGCCGCGGCAGCAGCACCAGCGTGAGGGTGCTGTCGTTGCCGGGCGCGGCCTCGGCGATCTGCTGCAGCGCGGCGCTGCCGTCCTTGCCGGGCTTGCCCGAGGGGATGCGGATCTCGACGATCTGGCGGTCGGCGAACAGGCTCAGCGAGCCGCCCGCCGCGAGCACCGCGCTCCAGTCGAAGTGCGCGCCGGCCACGGTGTACGAACTGCGCTCCGTATAGCCCTGAGTGCGCGCTGCGGCGCGGATCGCATCGGCCGCCTCCTGCGCCAGCAGCGGCTCGTCGCCATGGATGACGTAGAGCGGCGCCACTCGCTTAGCGAGGTGGGTGGAGAGTTGCGAAGGATTCAGCTGCATGGCAACAAGGCGTGAGCGCATGCCGGCCGGCGCAGCCAGGCCCGTTGGCGAAACACCGCGGAACCGGCTTCGCCGGGCCGCTGGTGTTGCCCCCGGCAGGGGGTGGGCGCCCGGACACGAAGTGCCGGGCAACCTGGGGGCGAGCTCATTTGATCGCGGCCAAGCGGCGCAGCACCTGCTGGGCGATGTCGTTCTGCATGTCGCGGAACAGAAGCTCGGCCTCGCCTTCCTTGGCGAGTGCAGCCGTCTCGTTGTAGGTGATGTCGCGCGACTGCTGGATCTCGGTCGGTCCGAGCAGTTCCTTGCCGCCCCGGCCCCGCACCTTGAAGCGCAGGGACAAGATCAGCTGCAGTTCGCGCACCTGGCCGTCGGGCGTGGTCGAAAGCACGATGTTGTTGCGGCTTTCGCCGAGGAGCTCCAGCAGCGCGTCGGCCTTCTCGGCCTGGTCGGCGGGCAACACCTCCACCGTGCCGGCGGCCCTGAGCTGCCGCCGCAGGTAGTTCGAGAACGGGGACGTGCCCGTCACGGCGATGCTGTTGAAGGCAAACGTCGGCGCCTTGCGCAATTCGAAGCCGCAGCCCGCCAGCGCCAGCGCCGCCGCGACGGCCAGAAAGCCGCGCCGCGACGGCAGCGGCGCGCGTCCGATCGCCCGGCTCATAGCACCACGTTGACCAGCCGGCCCGGCACCACGATCACGCGCTTGGCGTCCGCGCCCGCAGCGTGCTGCACGAAGGCCTCGCAGGCGAGCGCGATGGTCTCGATCTCCTGCTTGCTGGCGCTGGCCGGCACCCGCAGCGCGCCGCGCAGCTTGCCGTTGATCTGCAGCATCAGCTCGATCTCGTCCTGTGCGAGTGCGCCGACATCGACCATCGGCCAGGGGGCATCGAGCAGCCCGCCCTGGTCCTTGTCGTAGCCGAGCTCGTGCCAGAGCTGGTGCGTGATGTGCGGCGTCGCCGGGTAGAGGCAGCGCAGCAGGAGCCCGAAGCCCTCGCGCACCGCCGCGCGGTCGCCCGCACCGGCCGCCGCCGGCTTGAAGCCTTCCAGCGCATTGAGCAGTTTCATCGCGCCCGACACCACGGTGTTGTACTGCATGCGCTGGTAGTCGTAGTCGATCTGGCGCAGCACGGTGTGCAGTTCGCGCCGCAGGGCCTTGGCATCCTTGCCGTAGACCGGCGGCTGGGCCGCGCTGCCGGCATCGGCCGCCACGCCATGCTGCGCGACGCCGAAATTCCAGACCCGGCGCAGGAAGCGATAGCTGCCCTCGACCGCCGCGTCGTTCCACTCGAGGGTGGCCTCGGGCGGCGCGGTGAACATCGTGTAGAGCCGCGCCGTGTCGGCGCCGTACTTCTCGATCAGGTCCTGCGGATCGACGCCGTTGCGCTCGCTCTTGCCCATCTTGCCGACGCCGCCGTAGTCGACCTGCGTGCCGTCGGCCGTGGTGCCGCCGCTGATGCGGCCCTGGGCGTCGAGCACCGGCGTCACCTCGGAGGGCGGGAAGTAGTCCTTGCCGCCCTTTTCGTTGCGCTTGTAGAAGATGTGGTTGAGCACCATGCCCTGCGTCAGCAGCTTGCTGAAGGGCTCGTCGACCTTCACCAGGCCGAGGTCGCGCATCACCTTGGTCCAGAAGCGCGCGTAGAGCAGGTGCAGGATCGCGTGCTCGATGCCGCCGATGTACTGGTCCATCGGCATCCAGTACTTCGCGCCGTCGGCCACCATGGCCTCGTCGTTCGTCGGATCGCAGTAGCGCATGAAGTACCACGAGCTGTCGACGAAGGTGTCCATCGTGTCGGTCTCGCGTCGCGATGGCTTGCCGCAGACCGGGCACACGACGCCGGCATGGAAGCCTTCGTGCTTGGCCAGCGGATTGCCCGAGCCGTCGGGCACGCAGTCGGTCGGCAGGACTACCGGCAGGTCCTTCTCGGGCACCGGTACCGCGCCATGCTCCTCGCAATGGATGATCGGGATCGGCGTGCCCCAGTAGCGCTGGCGGCTCACGCCCCAGTCGCGCAGGCGCCAGGTGGTCTGCATCTCGCCCAGGCCCTTCTGTCCGAGCGCGTGGGCGACCGCCGTGACCGCCTCTGCGTAATGCATGCCGCTGAAGTTGTCGGAGTTGATGGTCACGCCGCGCTGCTTGTCGGCGTACCAGTCCTGCCAGCGGTGGTAGTTGAAGTGCGGCTCGTCGTCGACCAGCACGACCTGGATGATCTCGATGCCGTACTTGTTGGCGAAGGCGAAGTCGCGCTCGTCGTGCGCCGGCACGCCCATCACGGCGCCGTCGCCGTAGTTGATCAGCACGTAGTTGCCGACCCAGACCGGGATCGGCTCCTCGGTGATCGGATGGATCACGGTCAGGCCGGTGGGGACGCCCTTCTTCTCCTGCGTGGCGAGCTCGGCCTCGGTCGTGCCGCCGCCCTTGCACTCGGCGATGAAGGCCGCGACCGCGGGGTTCGACTTCGCGGCGTGCGCGGCCAGCGGATGCTCCGGCGCCACGGCGCAGAAGGTCACGCCCATGATGGTGTCGGCACGGGTCGTGAAGACGTACATGCGGCCGCCCTGGATCAGGTGGCCCTTGTCGTCCTTGATCCTGTGCGTGAAGGCGAAGCGCACGCCTTCGCTCTTGCCGATCCAGTTCTCCTGCATCAGCTTGACGCGCTCGGGCCAGCCCGGCAGCTTGTGCTGGGTGTGCTCGAGCAGTTCTTCGGCGTAGTCGCTGATCTTGAGGTAGTAGCCCGGGATCTCGCGGCGCTCCACGGTGGCACCGGTGCGCCAGCCCTTGCCGTCGATCACCTGCTCGTTGGCCAGCACGGTCTGGTCGACCGGGTCCCAGTTCACGACCTGCGTCTTGCGGTAGGCGATGCCCTTTTCGAGCATCTTGAGGAACAGCCACTGGTTCCACTTGTAGTAGCTCGGATCGCAGGTGGCGATCTCGCGGCTCCAGTCGATCGCCAGCCCCATGGCCTGCAGCTGGCCCTTCATGTAGGCGATGTTCTCCTGGGTCCACTTGGCCGGCGGCACGCCGTTCTTGAGCGCCGCGTTCTCGGCCGGCAGGCCGAAGGCGTCCCAGCCCATCGGCATCAGGACGTTGTAGCCGCTCATGCGCAGGTAGCGCGTGAGCATGTCGTTGATGGTGTAGTTGCGCACGTGGCCCATGTGCAGCTTGCCGCTGGGGTAGGGCAGCATCGAGCAGGCGTAGTACTTCTTCTTGCGCGCGTCCTCGGTCACGCGGTAGGCGTCGGCCGCATTCCAGTGGGCCTGGGCGGATGACTCGACGTCGGCGGGTTTGTAGCTGGGGTTCATTGGCACTCGGCAATCAGCCCGGCGCCAGGCGGCCGGGGGAAGGCGAATTATCGCGGGGTTCTGTTGCCCACCCCCGGGTTGGGCTCACTTCGTGTCGCCCGCCCACCTCCGACGGGGGGCGAGCGGCACGCTTCTCGCATGCCACAATGTTTCGGAACCCGAGAGGCAGGCATGGTCAATGACTGGTGGCGGGGCGCGGTGATCTACCAGATCTACCCGCGCAGCTTCATGGACAGCAACGGCGACGGCATCGGCGACCTGCCGGGCATCACCGCACGGCTCGATCACGTGGCCGATCTGGGGGCGGACGCGATCTGGATCTCGCCCTTCTTCCGGTCGCCGATGAAGGATTTCGGCTACGACGTGTCCGACTACCGGTCGGTCGACCCAATGTTCGGCACGCTGGACGACTTCGACGCCCTGCTGGCGCGGGCCCACGCACTCGGCCTCAAGCTGATCATCGACCAGGTGCTCTCCCACACCTCCGACCAGCACGCCTGGTTCACGGCCAGCCGCGCCAGCCGCACGAATCCGCAGGCCGACTGGTACGTCTGGGCCGACCCGAAGCCCGACGGCACGCCACCCAACAACTGGCTGTCGGTGTTCGGCGGCCCGGCCTGGCAGTGGGACTCGCGCCGGCGCCAGTACTACCTGCACAGCTTCCTGGCCGAGCAGCCCGACCTCAACTTCCACTGCCCGGCGGTGCAGGACGCGCTGCTCGACGAGGTGCGCTTCTGGTGCGAGCGCGGCGTCGACGGCTTCCGCTTCGATGCCTGCAACCACCAGTTCCACGATGCGCAATTGCGCGACAACCCGCCGGCCGGCGGCGGCGCCGTGAGCACGGTGCGCGCCGACAACCCCTATGCGATGCAGCAGCACCTGCACGACAAGAGCCAGCCCGAGAACCTGTTGTTCCTCGAGCGGCTGCGCCGCCTGCTCGACGGCTACGGCGCGGTCGCGCTGGGCGAGGTCGGCGACGAGAACGCGCCGCCCGTGATGGCCCGCTACACCGAGCGCGGCAAGCGGCTGCACCTGGCCTACAGCTTCAGCCTGCTGACCCGCGAGCACAGCGCGCGCCATCTGCGGGAGCAGGTCGAGGCGCTGGACAGCGCCCTGGCGGCCACCGACGGCTGGGGTTGCTGGGCGGTCTCGAACCACGACGTGCCGCGGGTCGCCAGCCGCTGGAACAGCAGCGGCTCGGCCGATACCCGGCGCGATCGGCTCTGGCTGGCGCTGCTGCTGTCACTGCGCGGCAGCGCCAGCATCTACCAGGGCGAGGAGCTCGGCCTGCCCGAGGCCGAGGTGCCGTTCGAACGGCTGCAGGACCCGTACGGGCTCGCCTTCTGGCCCGAATTCAAGGGCCGCGACGGTTGCCGCACCCCGATGCCGTGGCTGGCCGGCCAGGCCCATGCGGGTTTCACGGACGGCCAGCCCTGGCTGCCGGTGTCGGAGGCCCACCTGCCGCTGGCGATCGACCGCCAGGCCGGCGATCCGCGGTCGATGCTCGCCTTCAGCCGTGCGCTGCTGCGCTGGCGCCGCGGCCAGCCGCTGCTGCACAGCGGCGCCATGACCTTCCTCGACGCGCCGGAGCCGCTGCTGTGGTTCGAGCGCCGCGAGGGCGACCGGGCGCTGCAGGCGGTGTTCAACCTCTCGGCCGAACCAGCTGTGCTGGCGCTGCGCCAGCCGCTCGCGGCGCCGGCCGGGTCGCCGTTCGACGGCGCGCAGCTCGATGGGCGCACACTCTCGTTGCCACCATTCGGCGTCTTCTTCGGAGAGCCACGCGATGCTGCCTGAAGCCGAGGTCCGTGCCCTGATGCGAGCCGAGCACGGCGATCCCTTCGCCGTGCTCGGCCCGCACCAGGACGGCGAGGGCCTGTGGGTGCGGGCGCTGCTGCCGGGCGCGCAGGCCGTGGCCGTGCTGCATTCGGGCTCGGGCTGGCCGCTGGCCCAACTCGACCGCCAGGGCGACAGCGACCTGTTCGCGGCCCTGGTGCCGGCCTCGCAGGCCCGGCTCGGCTACCGCCTCGAGGTCGACTGGGGCTCGCACGGCTCGCTGCTCGAGGATCCCTACCGCTTCCCGCCGGTGCTCGGCGCCACCGATGTCTGGCTGCTGGCCGAGGGCACGCACCTGCGGCCCTTCGAACAGCTCGGCGCGCACCTGCGCGAGATCGAGGGCGTGCGCGGCGTCGCTTTCGCGGTCTGGGCGCCGAACGCGCGCCGGGTCTCGGTGGTCGGCGACTTCAACCAGTGGGACGGCCGGCGCCACATGATGCGGCTGCGCCGCGAGTGCGGCGTCTGGGAGATCTTCGCGCCCCAGCTGGCACCGGGCGACGCCTACGAGTTCGAGATCCTGTCGGCCCAGGGCCAGGTGCTGCGCAAGACCGACCCCTTCGGCTTCTCGGCCCGCCTGCGGCCCGATACCGCCTGTGTCGTCCAACCGCTGCCGGCGCCGGTGCCGCTCCCGCCCGGGCGCGCCGCAGCCAATGCGCGCGACGCGCCGCTCAGCATCTACGAGGTTCACCTGGGCTCGTGGCGGCGCAAGAACGGCCATGAGTGGCTCGACTACCGCGAACTGGCGGCGACGCTGGTGCCCTATGCGCGCGACATGGGCTTCACCCACATCGAGCTGCTGCCGATCAGCGAGCATCCGTTCGACGGCTCCTGGGGCTACCAGCCGATCGGGCTCTACGCGCCGACCTCGCGCTTCGGCACGCCGGGGGACTTCCGCGCCTTCGTCGAGGCCGCGCATGCGGCCGGGCTGGGCGTGATCCTCGACTGGGTGCCGGCGCACTTCCCGACCGATGCGCACGGCCTCGCGGGCTTCGACGGCACCGCGCTCTACGAATACGCCGACCCGCGCGAGGGCTTCCACAACGACTGGCAGACGCTGATCTTCAACTACGCCCGGGTCGAGGTGCGCAACTACCTGGTCGGCAATGCGCTCTACTGGCTCGAGCGCTACGGCATCGACGGCCTGCGGGTCGACGCGGTGGCCTCGATGCTCTACCGCGACTACAGCCGCAAGCCGGGCGAATGGGTGCCCAACGCCGAAGGCGGGCGCGAGAACCTCGAGGCGATCGAGTTCCTGCGCCGCATGAACCGCGTGGTCGGCGTCGAGCGGCCCGGGGCCGTGACCATCGCCGAGGAGTCGACCAGCTTCCCCGGCGTCACGCGCCCGCCGGAGCACGGCGGCCTCGGCTTCCACTACAAATGGAACATGGGCTGGATGAACGACACGCTGGCCTACACCGGCATCAACCCGATCTACCGCAAGCACCACCACCAGAAGATCACCTTCGGCCTGATGTACGCCCACAGCGAGAACTTCGTGCTGCCGCTGTCGCACGACGAGGTGGTGCACGGCAAGGGTTCGATGCTCGGGCGCATGCCGGGCGACAGCTGGCAGAAGTTCGCCGGGCTGCGCAACCTCTACGGCTACCTCTGGGCCTATCCCGGCAAGAAGCTGCTGTTCATGGGCGGCGAGTTCGCGCAGGACGCCGAATGGAACGCCGACCGCAGCCTGGACTGGCACCTGCTGGAGCAGGCGCCGCACCAGGGCGTGCGGCGGCTGGTGCGCGACCTCAACAACGTCTACCGCCACTACCCGGCGCTGCACGAACTCGACTGCGAGGCCGCCGGCTTCGAATGGATCTGCCACAGCGACGCCGAGCAGTCGGTGTTCTCCTTCGTCCGGCGGGCGCGCGACGGCAGCTTCGTGGTGGCGGCGTGCAACTTCACGCCGGTGCCGCGGATCGGCTACCGGCTCGGCCTGCCGGCGGCCGGCAGCTACCGGGAGATCATCAACACCGACCACCCCGTCTACGGCGGCAGCGGGGTGGGCAATGGCGTGATCGCGAGCGAACCGGTGGCCTGGCACGGGCAGGCGCAGTCGGCCGAGATGTCGCTGCCGCCGCTGGCGACCGTGATGTGGGTCCTGGCGTGAGCGACGGCGCCCCCTACCCCCTGGGCGCCACCCCGGGCCCCGACGGCGTCAACTTCGCGCTGGCCGCCCCCAACGCCACCGCGGTCGAGCTCTGCCTCTTCGACACCACGGGCGCGCACGAGCAGCAGCGCCTCGCGCTGGGCAGCCGCACCGACGGCGTCTGGCACATGCGCCTGGCCGGCGCCCGCCCGGGCCTGGTCTACGGCTGGCGCGTCCACGGCCCGTGGTCGCCGCACGAGGGCCAGCGCTTCAACCCGGCCAAGCTGCTGCTCGACCCCTATGCCCGCGAGGTGGTTGGCCGCTATGGCGGCGAAGACCTGTTTCTCGGGCACGACCCCGCGCAGCCGGCGCAGCGCGACCGCCGCGACAACGCCGCCGTCGCGCTCAAGGCCCGCGTCACTGCGCCGCTGCCGCCGTCGGGGCCCGCGCGGCGGCCCCGCGTTGCCGCGGGCGACCGCGTGCTCTACGAGCTGCACGTCCGCGGCCAGACCCGGCGCCACCCCGAGGTGCCCGCCGCCCTGCGCGGCAGCTATGCCGGCCTGGCCGAACCGGCCGTGCTGGACCACCTCCAGCGGCTCGGCGTCACCACGCTGAACCTGATGCCGGTGCAGCACCGGGCCGACGAGTCGCGGCTCCTCGCACAGGGCCTCAGCAACTGCTGGGGCTACAGCCCGATCGGCTGGTCGGCGCCCGAGACACGCTACTGGAGCGGGCGCCCCGGCACCACACCCTCGACCGAATTCCGCGCCATGGCCGATGCGATCCACGCCCGCGGCCTGGAACTGGTGATCGACATGGTCTTCAACCACAGCGGGGAAACCGACGAACTCGGACCGACGCTGAGCCTGCGCGGCATCGACAACGCGCTCTACTACCACCTGCGGCCGGACGACCGCGGGCAATACGAGAACTGGACCGGCTGCGGCAACTGCCTGAACCTCGCCGAGCCACGGGTGGTGCAGCTGGTGATGGACAGCCTGCGCCACTGGGTCACCGAGCTCGGGGTCGACGGTTTCCGTTTCGACCTGGCGCCGGTCCTGGCGCGCCGCGGCGGCGGCGAGTTCGACCCGCGGGCGCCGCTGCTGGCCAGCATCGCGCAGGACCCCGAGCTGGCGCGCGCGCTGCTGATCGCCGAACCCTGGGACATCGGTCCGGACGGCTACCGGCTCGGCCAGTTCCCGCCCGGCTGGCTCGAATGGAACGACCGCTTTCGCGACACCCAGCGCGGCTTCTGGCTGCATCGCAGCGCGCGCCTCGGCGAGTTCGCCCGGCGCTTCACCGGCTCGAGCGACGCATTCGCGCGCCATGACCGAAGCCCGACCGCCAGCGTCAACTTCGTCACCGCCCACGACGGCTTCACGCTGCGCGACCTGCTCAGCTACAACGAGCGCCACAACCTCGCCAACGGCGAGGGCAACCGCGACGGCCACGGCCACAACCTGAGCCGCAACTGCGGCGTCGAGGGCGAGACCGACGACCCGGCGGTGCAGGCCGAGCGGCATCGGCTGCAGCGCGTGCTGCTGGCGGCGCTGCTGCTCGCGCAGGGCACGCCGATGCTGCTGGCCGGCGACGAACTCGACCACACGCAGCGCGGCAACAACAACGCCTACTGCCAGGACAACGAGACCACCTGGCTGGACTGGAGCCACGCCGACGGCGGCCTGGCCGCCTTCGTCGGCCGGGTGCTGGCGCTGCGCCGCGAAGCCGAGCCGCTGCGCAGCACGCGCTGGTGGCCGGCCGTCCCCGAGCCGGGCGCCACCGCGCTGCGCTGGCTGGCGCCCGAAGGCCATGCGATGACTGCCGTCGACTGGGAGCGCGGCGACCGGCATGCGCTGGCGATCCTGTTCGAGGCCGCGACAGCGGCTGCGAGCTGGCTGGTGCTGGTCAATGCCGAAGAGATCGAAGTCGATTTCAGGCTGCCGCCCGGACGCTGGCGGTGCCGGCTGGCGAGCGATTCGAAGGACGGCGCCCCACCCGCCCCGCCGCTCGGCGACACGCAGCGACTGCCGCCCGGCAGCCTCTGGGTGGCGAAAAACAGCGCCGCGGGATCAGCGCCGGAGTGCTAGGCTGGATTCACCGGAAGAAAACCAACGGAGGCTCAAGATGGCGGACACCTCGCAACCGACCCTGCAGGCCCATCAACTCGTGCGCCGCACCATCGCCCTGGTGCTGGCGGGCGGACGCGGCTCCCGGCTCAAGCAGCTCACCGACCGCCGCGCCAAACCGGCGGTCTATTTCGGCGGCAAGTTCCGCATCATCGATTTCGCGCTCTCCAACTGCCTCAACTCGGGCATCCGGCGCATGGCGGTCGTGACGCAATACAAATCGCATTCGCTGATGCGCCACCTGCAGCGCGGCTGGAGCTTCCTGCGCGCCGAGCTCAACGAGATGGTCGACGTGCTGCCGGCCCAGCAGCGGGTCGGCGACGAGCACTGGTACCGCGGCACGGCCGATGCCGTCTACCAGAACCTCGACATCATCCAGACCCGTTCGACGCCGCACGACTATGTGGTGGTGCTGGCCGGCGACCATGTCTACAAGATGGACTACTCGATCATGCTGACCGACCACGTGGCCAGCGGCCGCGGCTGCACGGTCGGCTGCATCGAGGTGCCGCGAATGGAGGCCACGGCCTTCGGCGTGATGGCGATCGACGACGAGCGCCAGATCACCGCCTTCCTCGAAAAGCCCGCCGATCCGCCGGCCATGCCCGGGAATCCCGACATCGCGCTGGCCAGCATGGGCATCTACGTCTTCGACTCCGAGTACCTCTACCGGCTGCTCGAGGAGGACAGCGCCAACCCCCACTCCAGCCACGATTTCGGCAAGGACATCATCCCGCGCGCGGTGGCCGAAGGCCGCGCGCTGGCGCATCCCTTCGCCATGTCCTGCGTGACCCGGGCCCGCCGCGGCGGCGGAGACGCCCACGCCTACTGGCGCGACGTGGGCACGATTGATGCATTCTGGGCAGCCAACCTGGACCTGGCCTCGATCACCCCGGAACTCGACATCTATGACACCGACTGGCCCATCTGGACCTACCAGCGGCAGCTGCCGCCGGCCAAGTTCGTGCTCGACCGCGACGGCAAGCACGGCATGACGGTCAACACCATCGTCTCGGGCGGCTGCATCGTGTCGGGCTCCAAGGTCAGCAGCTCCGTGCTGTTCTCGGGCGTGCGGGTGCATTCCTTCTGCGAGATCAACGAGGCGGTGCTGCTGCCGGACGTGGAGATCGGCCGCGGCTGCCGGCTCCACCGGGTGGTGATCGACCGCGCCTGCGTGCTTCCCGAGGAGATGGTAATCGGCGAGGATCCGGCGGCCGACGCCGCGCGCTTCGAGCGTACCGAGGGCGGCGTGGTCCTCGTGACGCGCGAGATGCTCAAGCGCCTGCAATGAAGCTCGCGCGCATCGAACAAGGGCATGAATGAAGATCCTCCAGGTCAGCGCCGAACTCTTTCCCCTGCTCAAGACCGGCGGGCTGGCCGACATCGCGGGCGCGATGCCGCTGGCACTGAAGGCGGCCGGCCAGGACGCGCGGGTGCTGCTGCCGGGCTTTCCGGCGATCGTGGCCGGCATTGCCGACGCGGCGCCGGTGGCCGGGTTCACGGCGCCCTGGGGCGAGCCCGCGCGGCTGCTGCTCGGCCGCATCGCGACCCCCGGCGCACCGGATCTCCCCGCCTACCTGATCGACGCGCCGTCGCTCTACGACCGCCCGGGCAATCCCTATGAGGACCCGCGCCACCAGCCCTACGGCGACAACCACCGGCGCTTCGCGCTGCTGGGCTGGGTCGCCGCGCAGCTCGCGCACGGGCTCGACGCCGCCTGGCGGCCCGAGATCGTGCATGCGCACGACTGGCACGCCGCACTGGCGCCGGCCTACATGGCCTTCGCGCCGCCCACCGGCGGCCCGCGCGTCGGCAGCGTGTTCACGGTCCACAACCTGGCCTACCAGGGACTGTTCGCGGCCTCCCATTTCGCCGAACTCGGCCTGCCGGCCGCGGCCTTCTCGATCGACGGGCTCGAATACCACGGCCAGCTCTCGTTCATGAAAGGCGGCCTGTGCTTCGCCGATCGCCTGACGACCGTGAGCCCGACCTACGCCCGCGAGATCCAGACCCCCGCGCAGGGCTGCGGGCTCGACGGCCTGCTGCGCAGCCGCTCCGGCGTGCTGTCCGGCATCCTCAACGCCGTCGACGACCAGGTCTGGAACCCGGCCACGGACGCCCTGATCCCGCACCGCTACGACCTGCTGCGGCCGGCCGGCAAGGCCCGTTGCAAGGCGGCGCTGCAGGACGAACTGGGCCTGGCGCCGCTGGCCGACGCGCCGCTGTTCGTGGTGGTGAGCCGGTTGACCGAGCAGAAGGGCCTGCACCTGGTGCTCGGCGGCCTCGACGCGCTGCTGGCGCAGGGCGGCCAGCTGGCCTTGCTCGGCAGCGGCGACGCCTGGCTGGAGGCGGCCTTCCGCGAGCGCGCGGCGGCCGCGCCGCGGTCGGTCAGCGTCTCCCTGGGCTACGACGAGGCGCTGGCGCACCGCCTGTTCGGCGCCGGCGACGTCACGCTGGTGCCCTCGTTGTTCGAGCCCTGCGGCCTGACCCAGATGTACGGCCTCAAGTACGGCAGCCTGCCGCTGGTGCACCGGGTCGGCGGACTGGCCGACACGGTGGTCGACGCCACGCTGGAGGACATGGCCGACGGCCGGGCCACCGGCTTCTCGTTCGAGGACTTCGACGCCGACAGCTACGCCCGCGCGGTCCGCCGCGCCTTCGCGCTCTACCGGCGCCCGTCCGACTGGCGCGCGGTGCGCACCAGCGCGATGGGCCGCCCGGCCGACTGGGGCAGCGCCGCCGCGCGCTACCTCGCCGTCTACGCCGAAACCCTGGCCTGATGCCGCTCCACCCACGCCCCACCCTCCCATGACCCTCGAAGACTTCAAGTACGACCATCCCGATCGCGACGTCGCGGCCTTCAAGCGCGCGGTCGCCAACAAGCTGATCTATGCAGTCGGCAAGGACCCGGTCGCGGCCAGCCTCGACGACTGGCTGCACGCGACCGCGCTGGCGGTGCGCGACCAGGTGGTGGAGCGCTGGATGGCGACCACCCGCGCGATCTACGCGCAGCGGCTCAAGCGCGTCTACTACCTGTCGATGGAATTCCTGATCGGTCGCACCTTCACCAACGCGCTGCTGGCGCTGGAGCTGCAGGACACCGTCAAACAGGCGCTGGCCGACTTCGGCGTCGACATCGAGGCGCTGGCCGAGCGCGAGCCCGACGCCGCCCTGGGCAACGGCGGCCTCGGCCGGCTCGCGGCCTGCTTCCTCGACTCGATGGCCACGCTCGGCGTGCCGGGCCTGGGCTACGGCATCCGCTACGAGTACGGCATGTTCCGCCAGCGCATCGTCGACGGCCAGCAGGTGGAGACGCCCGACTACTGGCTCACGCGCGGCAACCCGTGGGAGTTCCAGCGACCCGAAGTCACCTACCGCGTGCGCTTCGGCGGCCACGTGCAGCGGCGCGACGGCAAGGGTGCGCTCTATGGCGCCGCCAACTGGATCGACACCCACGACGTGCTGGCGGTGGCCTACGACACCATCATCCCGGGCTATGGCACCCAGGCCACCAACACGCTGCGCCTGTGGTCGGCGCGGGCCACCGAGGAGATCGACCTGTCGGCCTTCAACCGCGGCAACTACATGGAAGCGGTGGAGAGCAAGAACCACTCGGAGAACGTCTCGCGCGTGCTCTACCCGGACGACTCCACGCCCTCGGGCCGCGAGCTGCGGCTGCACCAGGAGTACTTCTTCGTCAGCGCCAGCGTGCAGGACCTGCTGCGCCGCTACCTGCGCAACCACACCGGCTTCGACGAACTGCCCGAGCAGGTCAGCATCCACCTCAACGACACCCATCCGGTGCTGGCCGTGCCCGAGCTGATGCGCCTGCTGATCGACGAGCACGGCCTGCCCTGGGACACCGCCTGGGCCCACACGCAGAAGGTCTTCAGCTACACCAACCACACGCTGATGCACGAGGCGCTCGAGACCTGGCCGGTCGAGATGTTCGGGCGCATCCTGCCGCGCCACCTGCAGATCCTGTTCGACATGAACGCGCGCTTTCTCGCCGGCGTGACCCAGGCGCACGGGCACGACGTCGAGCTGCTGCGGCGGCTCTCGCTGATCGACGAATCGGGCGAGCGGCGGGTGCGCATGGCCTACGTGGCGGTGCTCGCCAGCCACTCGGTCAACGGCGTCTCGGGGCTGCATTCGGAGCTCATGAAGCAATCGATCTTTGCCGACTTCAACAAGCTCTTTCCCGAGCGCTTCAACAACAAGACCAACGGCGTGACGCCTCGCCGCTGGCTGGCGCAGGCCAATCCGCCACTGGCCAGCCTGCTCGACACGCGCATCGGCCCCGGGTGGCGGCGCGATCTCACGCAGCTCGAAGCGCTGCGGCCGATGGCGCAGCAGCCGGCCTTCGTGCGCGCCTTCCGCCACGCCAAGCGCGAGAACAAGCTGCGGCTGGCCAACTGGATCGGCGAGCACCTGCGCATCGACGTCGACGCCGACGCGCTGTTCGACGTCCAGGTCAAGCGCATGCACGAGTACAAGCGCCAGTTGCTCAACGTGCTGCACGTGGTGACGCGCTACCACCGCATCCTCGCGGCGCCGGATGCGGGCCACGTACCGCGCGTGGTGGTGTTCGCCGGCAAGGCGGCCTCGGCCTACCAGATGGCCAAGCTGGTGATCCGGTTGATCAACGACGTGGCCAAGGTGATCAACGGCGACGAACGCGTCGGCAAGCTGCTGAAAGTGGTGTTCGTGCCGAACTACAGCGTGAGCCTGGCCGAGATGATCATGCCGGCGGCCGACCTGTCGGAACAGATCTCCACCGCCGGCACCGAGGCCTCGGGCACCGGCAACATGAAGTTCGCGCTCAACGGCGCGCTGACCATCGGCACGCTCGACGGCGCCAACGTCGAGATGCGCGAGGCGGTCGGACCGGAAAACTTCTTCATCTTCGGCAACACCACGCCCGAGGTCGCCGACATCCGCGCCAGCGGCTACCAGCCGCAGCAGTTCTACGAGGCCGACCCGGAACTGCAGCGCACCCTCGACAGCATCCGCGACGGCCTGTTC
Organism: Variovorax sp. P1_G12; assembly: GCF_056405555.1. Classification (NCBI taxonomy): domain Bacteria; kingdom Pseudomonadati; phylum Pseudomonadota; class Betaproteobacteria; order Burkholderiales; family Comamonadaceae; genus Variovorax; species Variovorax sp. P1_G12. The sequence goes on from NZ_JBFUBW010000027.1 coordinate 99,277, forward strand.
TCGCCCGGCGAGCCGTCGCGCTACCAGCAGATCTTCGACGCCCTGGTGAGCTGGGGCGATCACTACCTGCTGCTGGCCGACTATGCGGGCTATGTCGCCGCGCAGGACCAGGTCGATGCGCTGTACCGCGACGCCGATGCCTGGACACGGATGGCGATCCTCAATGTGGCGGGCATGGGCGCCTTCTCGTCGGACCGCACGATCGCGCAGTACGCCCACGAAATATGGCGCACCCGGCCGGTGGCCTTGGGCTGAACCGGCCTACCTTTTGGGCGTTTCGGTGACGAACCCGATGCGATTCAGGCCGGCCTTGTTCGCGATGCCCATCAGCTCGACCACCTTGCCGTAGGGCACGGTCTGGTCGGCGCGCAGCTGGACCTCGGTGTCGCGGCTGTCGGCGGCGGCCTTCGACAGGGCGGCGGCGAGTTCGTCGTTCGTGACCGGCTGGTCGTTCAAGTAGACCTTGCCCGCCGCATCGACCACGAGGCTGACGAACCTGGACGTGTCGTTGGCCTGGCCGGCGTCGGTGCGCGGCAGGTCGAGCTTGATCGAGCTCGCCATCAGCGGCGCGGTGATGATGAAGATCACCAGCAGCACCAGCATCACGTCGACCAGCGGCGTGACGTTGATGTCGGACAGCGGACGCTGGCCGCCGGCGCCGGTCGAGCGCCCTCCGCTGGCGGTGCTTCCGAGCGAGGTGCGACCGAAGGCCATGCCGGGCTCCGGCGCTACGCAGGCATCGGCCGCGCCGGCGGCAGCGGCGCCTCGCGCGGTGCGGGCTCGCCGAGCATGCCGAGCAGGTCGTGGGCGAAGCCCTCGAGTTCGGCCTCGATGCGGCCGACCACGCGGCCGAAGACGTTGTAGGCCAGCACGGCGGGAATGGCGACCGCCAGTCCGAAGGCGGTCATGATCAGCGCCTCGCCGACCGGGCCGGCGACCTTGTCGATGGTGAAACCGCCCGTTTCGGCCGCGATCCCCACCAGCGCGCCGTAGATGCCCCAGACCGTGCCGAGCAGCCCGACGAAGGGGGCGGTGGCGCCGACCGTGGCCAGCAGGATCTGGCCGGCCTGCAGCCGCCGCAGCGCCGCATGGAGCGCGTCGCGCAGCACCCGCGTGAGACGCTGCCTGCGGTCGACCTTGCCGCCCAGCGTGGAACCTTCGGCCTGCAGGGCCAGCTTGTTGACCGCACGCACCGCCGGCAGCACCAGCGCGGCGCGATCGAAGGGCTGCAGGCGCGCTTCCGCATCCTGGAGCGAGGCCGACTGCCAGAAGGCCGCGATGCCGCGCACCACGTCGCGCGTACCGCCGCGCAGCAGCCAGGCTTTCCAGAGGATCACAACCCAACTCGACACCGACATGGCGAACAGCAGGGCCGCGACCGAGCGACTGACGCCGTCGCCGTGCGTGAGCAGCGCCAGGACGCTCATTTCGAGGGCGTCAGCGCAGGCCCAGCACGTCGAACATGTCGAACAGGCCGGCTTGCTGCCCGGCCAGGAAGCGCACTGCGCGCAGGCTGCCCTGCGCGTAGGTCACGCGGCTGGCCGACTTGTGGGTGATCTCGATGCGCTCGCCGGTGCCGGCAAAGAGCACCGTGTGGTCGCCCACGATGTCGCCGCCGCGGATGGCGGAGAAACCGATGGTCGACGGGTCGCGCTCGCCGGTGATGCCTTCGCGGGCAAAGACCGCGCATGCCTTGAGGTCGCGGCCCAGCGCGTCGGCGATCACTTCGCCCATCTTGAGCGCCGTGCCCGAGGGCGCATCGACCTTGTGGCGGTGGTGGGCCTCGATGATCTCGATGTCGTAGCCGGTGGACAGCGCCTTGGCCGCCATTTCGAGCAACTTGAAGGTGACGTTGACGCCGACGCTCATGTTGGGCGCCATCATGATCGCGATGTCGCGGGCGGCGTCGGCGATCTCGGCCTTCTGCGCATCGCTGAAGCCGGTGGTGCCGATCACCATCTGCACGCCGAGTTCACGGCAGACGGCCAGGTGCGCCAGGGTGCCTTCGGGCCGCGTGAAGTCGATCAGCACCTGCGCATCCGCCAGGCCCGTGCGCAGTTCGGACACGATCGGCACGCCGCTCGTGAAGCCGAGGAAGGCGGCCGCGTCGCGGCCGATCGCATCGCTGCCGGCGACATCGAGCGCGCCAGCCAGCCGGCAGTCCTGGGCCTCGCGCACGGCCTCGATCAGGATGTGGCCCATGCGTCCGGAAGCGCCCGCGATCGCTATGCGCCGCAGGGGGGGAGTAGGAACGGAGGAGTCGGTCACGCGTTTCAGCCTCTGGGAATGCGGGAAAACGGGAAAGAACGAGCGGGCCGGACGTTTCGGCCGGGGCGCCCGTTCAGCGCGTCGATTCGAGCGGCGGGTAGGCAGCCGGCAGCGGCGGCAGCGGCTGCGTCGCGGCGGCCGGTTCGCCGTCCACCGGTTTTTCCTTGGGCGGGTCGAATTTCTTGAGCTGGGCTTCGGTCGCCTCGAGCGCCGGCACCGAGCCGTGGCGCTTGCGGCTGTCGAGTTGGGCGACGAACTCTTCCTCGCTCGGCATCGGGTCGCCTTCGAAGCGCTCGAGCACCTCGCCGTTGAAATACAGGGTCAGGCGGCGCTGCTGGGCCTCGACGCCCTGGCGCCGGATCGTGAACACGTAATCCCAGCGATTGGAATGGAAAACGTCGGTCAGCAGCGAGGTACCCAGGACTTCGCGCACCTGCTGGCGCGACATGCCGGGCTTGAGCGCCGCGACCTGCTCCTTGGACACGAAATTGCCCTGGACCACCTCGACCTTGTAGGGTGTCACGGCGGTGAGGGCGCCGCGCGCACTGTCACCGACGCTGCTGCAGGCGCCGAGACCGAAGGTCACTGCGACGGCGCCAACGAGCAGCCAATGGCGGCGTTGTGGAATGGCAGGCATGGGGAAAGGGTTGGGCGATATGATCGAATCATTGTAGCGGCTGGCCCCCGGCGGGCCTCGCCCGCCAGGCCGGCGGAGGAACGACCCATGGGCAACATCGACGAATTGAAGAACACCGGCCTCAAGGCCACCCTGCCGCGCCTGAAGATCCTCGAGATCTTCCAGAACGGAAGCCAGCGCCACATGACGGCGGAAGACGTCTTCCGCGTGCTGCTGAACGACCATTCCGACATCGGCCTGGCCACCGTGTACCGCGTGCTGACGCAGTTCGAGCAGGCCGGCATCCTCGAGCGCAGCCACTTCGAGAGCGGCAAGGCGGTCTACGAACTCAACGAGGGCAAGCACCACGACCACCTGGTGTGCACCTCCTGCGGCAAGGTCGAAGAGTTCTACGACGCCGAGATCGAACGCCGCCAGCAGATGATCGCCAAGGACAAGGGCTGGATCCTGCAGGACCACGCAATGTCCCTCTACGGCCTCTGCGCCGCCTGCGTGAACAAGAGGTAACCCCCCAGGTTGCCCGGCACTTCGTGTCCGGGCGCCCACCCCCCTGCTGGGGGCGCAGTCAGCGGCCCGGCGGAGCCGGTTCCGCGACTGCCCACGAACAGGCGCGCTGCGCGCAGCCGAAGAACGAGCACAGCGTCTCTTTTTCTTTCCCCGGCCGGCGCAGCCAGGCCCGTTGGTGAAACACCGCGGAACCGGCTTCGCCGGGCCGCTGGTGTTGCCCCCGGTAGGGGGTGGGAGGGCTACACGAAGTGAGCCCGACCTGGGGGCGAGCTAGCTAATCATCCCTTGCGCTTTCCATGGCCTTGTGGTGGCGCGCCACGAAATCGGCATAGGTGTCGATGCCGCGCAGCTGCAGGATCGAGTTGCGCACCGCAGCCTCGACCAGCACCGCGATGTTGCGGCCGGCGACCACCTGGATGATCACCTTGCGCACCGGGATGCCCAGCACGTCCTGCGTCAGCGGCGCCGAAGGCATGCGCTCGTAGTCACGTTCGAAACTGTCGCGCCGCACCAGGTGCACGATCAGCTTGAGCCGCATCTTCCGGCGCACCGCGGTCTCGCCGAAGATCGCCCGGATGTCGAGCAAGCCGATGCCGCGCACTTCGAGCAGGTTCTGCAGCAGTTCGGGGCAGCGGCCTTCCAGCGTGGTCTGGTTGATGCGGTAGAGGTCGACCGCGTCGTCGGCCACCAGGCCGTTGCCGCGCGAGATCAGCTCCAGGCCGAGCTCGCTCTTGCCGAGCCCTGACTCGCCCGTGATCATCACGCCCAGGCCCAGGATGTCCATGAAGACGCCATGCATCGAGGTCCGCTCGGCGAAGTGCTTCGAAAGGTAAGCACGCAGCAGGTCGATCACGAAGGCCGAGGATTCGCGGGTGGCGAACAGCGGCAGCTGGGCCCGCTCGCAGATCGACAGCAGTTCGTCGGGCGCCACCTGGCCGTCGGCCAGCACCAGCATCGGCGGCTCCAGCGTGACGATGCGCGCGATGCGCCGTTCGCAATCCTGCGGCGTACCGCGCATCAGGTAGGCAACCTCGCGGGCGCCGAGGATCTGCACGCGGTAGGGATGGATGTAGTTGAGATAGCCGACCAGGTCGGCGGCCGACTGGGCCCGGCTGATGACGTCGGGGTCGAACTGCCGCTCCGAGGCCCCCAGGCCCGCGAGCCACTCCCAGCGCAGCGAGCCGCGGAACTCCTCGAACATCGCATCGGCGCTGATGACAGTCGGCTTCATCTCCGAAACCGCCCGCCGCCGATGCGCTTCAGGCCACCTGTGCGGATTGCCATCCGGCGATCAGGGCGTGCAGGGCCGCCGCATCCGTGCTCGACTTGATCTGCTCGCGCAGGCCAGCATCGCTGAGCAGTTCGGCGATTTCCGACAGTATCTCCAGATGCTTCTGGGTCGCAGCTTCCGGCACGAGCAGGAAGATGAGGAGCACCACGGGCTGTTCGTCCGGGGCATCGAAGCCGATCGCGTTGGCCAGCTGGAACACCGCGGCCATCGGCGACTTGAGGCCCTTGATGCGGCCGTGCGGAATGGCCACGCCGTGGCCGAGGCCGGTGGAGCCCAGGCGCTCGCGCGCAAACAGGCTGTCGGTAATCAGGGCACGCCCGAGACCGTGCAGGTTCTCGAACAGGAGCCCTGCTTCTTCGAAAGCACGCTTCTTGCTAGTGGCGTCGACGCTCACGAGCACTTGAGCGGGCGGCAGGATGGACGCGAGTCGGTTCATGTTGGGGCGGGGGCGATTATGCACCCACCCCACAAAAAGCAAAGGGCCGCCCAAAGGCGGCCCGCAAGAGTATTTGCCCGAACAGCGGAACTACATCACGCGCTTGGGTGCTTCGTGGTGGTGATCCTGCAGGCGATCCTTGTGGCGCACGACCTGCCGGTCGAGCTTGTCGACCAGGTCGTCGACGGCAGCATAGAGATCAGCGTGGCTCGATTCCGCGAACATGTCGTTGCCCTTGACGTGGATATTGCACTCGGCCCGTTGCCGGCGCTCCTTTTCCTTCTGCTTTTCCACCGTGAGAATCACCTTGACATCGACCACCTGGTCGAAATGCCGGGTGATCCGGTCCAGCTTGCTCGTAACGTAGTTGCGCAAAGCAGGTGTGACGTCGAGGTGATGACCGCTGATCGTCAGATTCATGAATGACCTCCTGGAATTGACGGTTGGGGGAAATAGCCGCGCCTCTGGAAACAAAGGCGTAGCCGGGGGAAACGAGAGGGGGATGAGGGGAAGGGAAGAGAAGAAAAGAGAGGGGGAAGCGAGAGGGTTCGGTTCACTATGCCCATGCTGTCATCGAATTGCAATCCCTCTGTGCCAGGGCTCTGCGCCAGATCAAGGGAACTTTGTCACACGCTATCGATTTGATAGCTTGCGAGCCCCGGGGCACGCAGCCGCAGCCGATCGACTGGAAGCAAACCCAGGTCCGCCCCAAACGCCAGCGACCCCGCGAGTCGAAGGGCTTCCGGTCAGCGCCAGCTGGCCCGCATCCGGCTCAGGAGGTCGATGGTGGCGGCCGGCGGCGGCACGTGCGGCGCGCGCTCGGGCGGCGGCGGCCAGGTCTGGCGTTCGAAAAGCTCGGCATCGGCCGCGGTGATGAAGCGCGTGCGGCCGGCATAGAGGTGGCGGTCGCCGCGCACCGCCTGCTGCGTGACGTAGAAGCGCTGCGGCACCAGCAGGTGCAGGTGGTCGCGGGCGCGGGTCATCGCGACATAGAGCAGCCGGCGCTCCTCCTCGAGTTCGTGGGCGCCCTGCGCCACGTCGGCCGGGATGCAGCCGTCGACCACGTTGAGCACGTGGACCGAGCTCCACTCCTGCCCCTTGGCCGAATGGATGGTCGAGAGGATCAGGTAGTCCTCGTCGAGCAGCGGCGGTCCGGGCCGGTCGCTGGTGGCCTCGGGCGGATCCAGCGTGAGTTCGGTCAGGAAGCGCTCGCGCGAGGCATAGCCGGCGGCCAGCCGCGCGAGCTGCTCGACATCGCCGCGGCGCAGGCCGGCATCGTCGTGCAGGCGCTCCAGGTGCGGGACATACCACTGCAGCGCGAGATCCATGTCGGCCGGCCAGGCCAGCGCGGGATCGCGCAGGGCGGCGTCGATGGCTGCGAAGCGGGCCCATTCGACCTGCGCCGCGGCCGGCGGCACGAAGGCCTGCACCGCGGCGCCGGGATCGGCGGCCTCGGCCATCGCATCGAGCAGGCGCGTCGAGGTGACGGGACCGATGCCCGGGATCATCTGCGTGACGCGAAAGCCGGCCATGCGGCCGCGCGGGTTCTGCGCGAAGCGCAGCACCGCGAGCAGGTCCTTCACGTGGGCGGCCTCGAGGAACTTGAGGCCGCCGTACTTCACGAAAGGAATGTTGCGCCGCGCCAGTTCCAGCTCGAGCGCGGCGCTGTGGCTCGAGGTGCGGAACAGCACCGCCTGCGACTTCAGCGCCAGGCCGCCTTCGCGGTGCGCGAGCACGCGTTCGGCGACGAAGCGCGCCTGCTGGGCCTCGTCGGGCACCAGCACCAACTGCGGCCGTCCGGCCGAGGGCTTGTCGGTCCAGAGGGTCTTGGCATGGCGTTCGGCGGCGGCCGCGATCACGGCGTTCGACACATCGAGGATCGGCTGCGTCGAGCGGTAGTTGCGCTCCAGCGTGACGACGCGCGCGGGCTGCGCGAACTGATGCGGGAAGTCGAGGATGTTGCGCACCGTCGCGCCGCGGAAGGAATAGATCGACTGGGCGTCGTCACCCACCACCGTCAGGCCGCGGCCATCGGGCTTGAGAGCGCGCAGGATGGCGGCCTGCAGCAGGTTGGTGTCCTGGTATTCGTCGACCAGCACGTGGTCGAAGCGCGCGCCGATCTGGGCGGCCAGCGCGGGCTCGGCCACCATGCCTTCCCAGTACAGCAGCAGGTCGTCGTAGTCGAGCACCTGTTGCTGCTGCTTGGCCGCTACATAGGCGCCGAACAGCTTCTTCAGTTCGCCCTCCCATTCGGCGCACCAGGGAAAGGCTTCCTTCAGCACCCGGGCCAGCGGCGCACAGGTGTTGACGGTGCGCGAATAGATCGAGAGGCAGGTTCCCTTCTGCGGAAAGCGCCGGGTCATGGAGGACAGGCCGATGTCGTGGCGCACCAGCCCCATCAGGTCCTCGGCATCGCCGCGGTCGTGGATCGTGAAGTTCTCGCTCAAGCCGATCTGTGCCGCGTACTCGCGCAGCAGCCGTGCGCCGATGCCGTGGAAGGTGCCGGCCCAGGGCAGCGCCGGCGGCGTCTGCGAAGCCAGGCCCAGCACGCGCATCAGCACTTGGCCCGCGCGGCGCTCCATCTCCTGCGCGGCGCGGCGCGAGAAGGTCAGGAGCAGGATGCGCTGCGGGTCGGCGCCGCCGGCGATCAGGTGCGCCACGCGGTGCGCGAGCGTGCTGGTCTTGCCCGAGCCGGCGCCGGCGATCACGAGCAGCGGCCGCGGGTCCTGCTGCGCGGGTTCGAGCGCGGCGTCGACGCCGTGCAGCACCGCGGCGCGCTGCGCGTCGTTGAGCTTCGCGAGCGCCTCCGCCAGCCGTTCGGCCTGGCTCGTGGCGCCGGGGGAAGTGGGTGTCGCAACGCGCTGCATCGCCGCAACTGTACTGTATGTCCGTCCAGCCTCAGGCCAACGCCGTCACGGCCTGGATGACATAATCGCGCCTCGCTGCAACCGGAGACTCCTGCATGGAAATCGACCCGTCTCGGCAGCTTTCACTTCCCCTCTGACGCGTCGTCGGCGAGGGAATTGAAAGCGCCCACACCCCTCGCCCAACCGCCAGACATTTCACGGGAGTGAGCCCATGCTCAACATCTTCACGCTTGCCAATGGCCGCCTCGTCCAGGAAGAGATCGAGGCCCTCGAAGAGCTTTCCAAGTTCCAGCCGATCTGGGTCGATCTCGAATCGCCCACGGTCGAGGAAAAGCGCTGGATCAAGCAGTACTACGGCCTTTCGATTCCCGAAGACGCGATGGACGAGGACATCGAGGAGTCGGCTCGCTTCTACGAGGAAGACAACGGCGAACTGCACATCCGCAGCGACTTCCTGATCGACGACGACGAGAACCCGCGCTCGGTGCGCGTGGCCTTCATCCTCAACCAGCACAACGTCGAGTTGCGCAGCCGCGGCGTGCTGTTCTCGATCCACGACGAGGACGTGCCGGTGTTCCGCCTGCTGCGCATGCGCGCGCGGCGCGCCCCCGGGCTGATCGAGGACGCCAAGGAAGTGCTGCTGAAGCTGTTCGACGCCGACGCCGAGTACTCGGCCGACACGCTCGAGAACATCTATGACGAGCTCGAATCGGCAGGCAAGAAGGTGCTGTCGGGCAACGTCAGCGACGAGCTGGCCGGCGAGGTGCTCGGCCTGATCGCGCGCCAGGAGGACTTGAACGGACGCATCCGCCGCAACGTGATGGACACGCGCCGTGCCGTCAGCTTCATGATGCGCAGCCGGATGCTGAACGCCGAGCAGTTCGAGGAAGCGCGGCAGATTCTTCGCGACATCGAATCGCTCGACAACCACACGGCCTTCCTGTTCGACAAGATCAACTTCCTGATGGATGCGACCGTCGGCTTCATCAACATCAACCAGAACAAGACCATCAAGATCTTTTCGGTGGCCAGCGTGGCGCTGTTGCCGCCGACCCTGATCGCCAGCGTCTACGGCATGAACTTCAAGTTCATGCCCGAACTCGATCTGACCTACGGCTACGCCTATGCGGTCGTGCTGATGATCGCCAGCGCCCTGGTGCCGATGTGGTACTTCCGCCGGCGCGGCTGGTTGAAGTGACCACCCCGTTGCTTGCTCACTTCGTGTAGCCGCCTCCCCTCAAGGGGCGCACCCAGCGGCCCGGCTGAGCCGGTTCCGAGGGTGCTCTCGATCAGAGTGGCTTGGGTGGGCCTGGTTCTTGTTGCGGCGAGAGTGTCGCGAGCCAGGCGCTGACGAGGGCCAGGCTGTAGCGGCTCGCGACCGCCGAGACGAAGCGCGTGAAGTCGCCATGCGCCTCGTCGTCGGCGCGATCGGAAATGGTGCGCACCGCGGCGAAGGGCACGCCGTAGTCGTGGCACACCTGGGCCACCGCGGCGCCCTCCATCTCGACCGCCAGCGCGTCGGGCAGGTCGCGGCGAAGCACGGCGCTTTCGGCCGCGGTCGAGACGAAGCGGTCGCCGCTCACCAGCAAGCCGCGATGCACCGTCGGCGCGGCCAGGCCGAAGTCCTCGACCACCTGCGGCCCCAGCAGGCCCACCGGGTCGCGCAGCAGCTCGGCGGCCACCGCCGCGAGCGAATCGCCGATCGCGGTGTCGACCGCGAAACGGGCGTGGCCGGTCAGCGGCACCTCGTACCTCGGGAAGATCGGCGAGGCGTCGAGGTCGTGCTGGAGCAGCCTGGTGGCGACCACCACGTCGCCCACCCGGACGCCCGGCGCCAGCCCGCCGGCGACGCCGGTGAAGACGATCGCGCGGACCTTGAAGCGCTCGAGCAGCACCGTGGCCGTGAGGGCCGCCGCCACCTTGCCGATGCGCGACAGCACCGCGACCACCGGCTGCCCGCACAGGTGCCCGACCCAGAAGTCCCGCCCCGCCACGTGCACGCGCTGCTCGTCGGGCATCTGCGCGAGCAGTGCACTGAGCTCCTCGTGCATCGCGGCGACCACGGCGATCGTCATTGCTTGATATCAACTCCATAGAACGTGTGGCGGCCGAAGGGACTGAGCTTGAAGTCGACCACCTCCTTGCGCACCGGCTTCAGCTGCACCGCATGCGCGATCGTGAACCACGGCGCCTGCTCCTTGAAGATCACCTGCGCCTTCTTGTAGAGCGCGTCACGCTCGGCCTGCTGGGGGACGTTCTTGGCCTTCACGACCAGATCCTCGTAGGGCTGGTAGCAGAACTTGGCCACGTTGCTGCCGCTGGCCGATTGCGCCGAGGCGCAGCCCAGCAGGGTGTAGAGGAAGTTGTCGGGGTCGCCATTGTCGCCGGTCCAGCCCAGCATGCCCATCTGGTGCTCGCCGGCCTGCATGCGCTTCCTGTACTCGCCCCACTCGAAGGTCTTGATCTCGGCCTTGACGCCGACTTTCGCGAGATCGGCCTGCATCAGCTCGGCGATGCGCTTGGCATTCGGGTTGTAGGGCCGCTGCACCGGCATCGCCCACAGGTCGGTCGTGAAGCCGTCGGGATAGCCCGCCTGCGCCAGCAGCTTCTTGGCGGCCTCGGGATCGTAGGGGTCGTCCTTGATGGCATCGTTGTAGGACCACATGGTCGGCGGGATCGGGTTCTTGGCGGCGACGCCGGTCGTCAGGTAGACGCCGTCGATGATCGCCTTCTTGTTGATCGCCATGTTGAGCGCGCGTCGCACGCGCACGTCGTCGAAGGGCTTCTTCTGCGTGTTGTAGGCCAGGTAGCCGACGTTGAGGCCGGCCTGCTCGAGCACCTGCACGCTCGGGTCCTTGCGGATGGCGTCGAGGTCGGCCGGGTTCGGGTAGGGCATCACGTGGCACTCGCCCTTCTGCAGCTTGGCCCAGCGCACCGAGGCGTCGGGCGTGATCGCGAAGATCAGGTCGTCGATCTTGGCCTTGCCGCCCCAGTACTGCGGGAAGGCCTTGAAACGAACGATCGCATCCTTCTGGTATTGCACCAGGTAGAACGGGCCGGTGCCGATCGGGTCCTGGTCGATCTTCTCGGGCGTGCCGGCCTTGAGCATCGCGATCGCGTATTCCTTCGACTGGATGCCGGCGTAGGGCATCGCCAGGTTGGCCAGGAACGGCGCCTCGGGCTTGTTCAGCACGAACTTCACGGTGTAGTCGTCGACGCGGTCGATCGACTTCAGCAGCTTGGGCATGCCCATGTCGTTGAAGTAGGAGTGGTTCGGGCTCGTGACCTTGAAGTAGGGGTCGTTCTCCTTCCACTGCCGCTCCATCATGAAGATGACGTCGTCGGCGTTGAAGTCGCGCGTCGGCTTGAAGCTCTTGGCCGTGTTGTGCCACTTCACGCCGCGGCGCAGCTTGAAGGTGTATTCGGTGCCGTCGGGCGAGATGGTCCAGCTCTCGGCCAGGCCGGGCAGGACCTTGGTGGTGCCGCGCTCGAACTCGACCAGGTTGTTGTAGACCTGCGTGGTGGCGTCGAAGGAAGTGCCCGTGGTGTTCACCGCCGCATAGAAGTTCTCGGGACTGCCCTCGGAGCAAAAGACCAGCGTCTTGGCCGACGCGGCGCCGCAGGCGAGCGCGATGGCCGCCGGGGCCAGCAGCGTGGCCGCGCGCAGACGACGCGAGAGGTGGGAGGTGGTGGGCATGTCGTTCGACTCCTTCAGGGTTGAGGCCGCGCGAACGCGGGCGGGGACACATCGGCAGGCAGGAACTTCTCGGCATGGTGGCAGGCCACCCTGCGCTCGTCGAGCAGCCGCGGCAACGGCCGCTCCATGCGGCAGCGCTCGGTGGCATGGCTGCAGCGCGTGTTGAAGACGCAGCCCGGCGGCGGCGCCAGCGGCGAGGGCAGCTCGCCCTTGAGCACGATGCGCTCGGCCGCGAGCCCGGGCGTCGAGGCCAGCAGCGCCTGCGTGTAGGGGTGCAGCGGCCGCGCGAAGATGCGCGCCTTGGGCCCCTGCTCGACCGCATGGCCGAGGTACATCACCAGCACCTCGTGCGCGATGTGGCGCACCACGCCGAGGTCGTGCGAAATGAAGAGGTAGGACAGCCCCAGATCGGCCTGCAGGTCGGCCAGCAGGTTCAGCACCTGGGCCTGGATCGAGACGTCCAGCGCCGACACCGGCTCGTCGGCCACCAGCAGCCGCGGATCGAGCATCAGCGCGCGCGCGATCGCGATGCGCTGGCGCTGGCCGCCCGAGAACATGTGCGGGTAGCGGTTGGCGTACTCGGGCCGCAGCCCGACGCGGGCCAGCATGTCGCGCGCCCGGGCGGCGCGCTCCGCCTGGCCGAGCGTGGTGTTGATCGCCAGCGGATCCTCGAGCACGGCGGAGATCTTCTTGCGCGGATTGAGCGAGCCGTAGGGGTTCTGGAACACCAGTTGCACCGCCTGGCGCAGCTCGCGCCGGCGCTCGGGCGGCGGATCGACCGCATCGTGGCCCACCAGGCGGAGCGAACCCGCAGTGGGTTTCTCGATCAGCGCCACCATGCGCGCGAGCGTGGATTTGCCGCAGCCCGATTCGCCGACCACCGCCAGCGTGCGGCCGCGCTCGATGCGAAACGAGATGTTGCCCACCGCCTGCAGTTGCGCCGGGGCGCGGAACAGGCCACGGCGCACCGGGTACACGCGCTGCAGGTCCTGCGCTTCAACAACGACTGTCTGGTTCATCCAGGTGGTCCATGGCGCAGTGCGCCTTGCGCGACGACTGAAACCGGCACACCCAAGGCCAGGGATACCGCGGAACCGGCTTCGCCGGGCCGCCGGTATCGCCCCCTCGAGGGGGAAGCGCCGAAGGCGTTTCGGGGGTGTTTCATCTCACGAACTCCACGACGTGGGCGCCATCGCGCGCCAGGGCCTCGTCGCGCTGCGGGTCCCCGAGCGCGTAGTGGCAGCGCACCTGCCCGCCCATCCAGTCGCGCAGCTCGGGCCGCACCGAACGCGAATGCGCGGTCGCGTAGTCGCAGCGCGGCGCGAAGAGGCAGCCGGCAGGCCGGTCGTGCACCCCCGGCACCACGCCGGCGATGGTGGCGAGCCGCCCTGCGCCCGCCGTGCGCTCCGGCAGCGCCGCCAGAAGCGCCGCGGTGTAGGGATGCTGCGGCGCCGCGAACAGCTCGGCCACGCCGCGCTCCTCCATCACCTGGCCCGCATACATCACGGCCACGCGCTGTGCCATTTCGCTGACCACGCCCATGTTGTGCGTGATCAGCACCAAGCCCATGCCGCGCTCCTTCTGCAGGCTGCGCAGCAGGTCGAGGATCTGGGCCTGGATCGTGACGTCGAGCGCGGTGGTCGGCTCGTCGGCGATCAGCAGCTTGGGATCGCAGGCGATCGCCATCGCGATCATCACGCGCTGGTTCATGCCGCCCGAGAGCTGGTGCGGATAGCTTCCGAGGCGCGTGGAGGCGGCCGGAATGCCGACCTGCTCCAGCAGTTCGGTGGCGCGCCTCATGGCCTCGCGCTTGTCGAGGTGCAGGTGCAGGCGCAGCGTTTCCATCAACTGCCAGCCGATGGTGAAGCAGGGATTGAGGCTGGTCGTCGGCTCCTGGAAGATCATCGCCACGTCCTTGCCGACCAGCCCGCGCCGCGCCTTGTCCGAAAGGCCGAGCAGGTCGCGGCCGGCGAAGCGCAGGTGCTGCGCGCGCACGCGGCCCGGCCAGCCGATCAGGCCCATCAGCGCCATCATCGTGACGCTCTTGCCCGAGCCCGATTCGCCGACGATGCCGAGCACCTCGCCCTGCTCCAGGCGCAGGCTCACACCGTCGACGGCGTGCAGCGTCCCGCCCTGCGTGGGGAATTCCACATGGAGGTCGCGGATGTCGAGAAGCATCAGCCCACCCCCGTTGCTTGCTCGCTTCGAGTAGCCGCCTCCCCCCTCGAGGGGGCGCTGCCGGCGGCCCGGCAAAGCCGGTTCCGCGGCAGCTCCGGAACAGACGCATCTTCGAGCGCTTGGATCATGAGGTTCATCTTTTCAACTTGGGATCCAGCGCATCGCGCAGCCCGTCGCCCAGCAGGTTGAAGGCCAGCACCGCGGCGAGGATCGCCAGGCCCGGGAAGGTCACGACCCACCAGGCGCGCAGCACGAACTCGCGCGCATCGGCCAGCATGGTTCCCCACTCGGGCGACGGCGGCTGCGCGCCGAGGCCCAGGAAGCCCAGCGCGGCGGCATCGAGGATGGCGGTCGAGACGCCCAGCGAAGCCTGCACGATCAGCGGCGCGGCGCAATTGGGCAGCACCTCGCGGAACATCAGCCGCAGCGTGCCGGCGCCGCTCACGCGCGCCGCCGTGACGTAGTCGCGCGAGACCTCGGAGATGACCGCGGCGCGCGTGATACGCACGTAGTGCGGCAGCACGACGACCGCGACCGCCAGCATGGCGTTGATCAGGCCGGGACCGAGGATGGCGACGATCACGATCGCGAGCAGCAGGCTCGGCAGCGTGAGCACCACGTCCATGAGCCGCATGATCGCGATCTCCAGCACGCCGCGGAAGAAGCCCGCGATCAGACCCAGCGCGATACCGACCGCGGCCGAGAGCGCCACCACCGCGACGCCGATCGAGAGCGACAGCCGGGCGCCGAACATGAGCCGCGACAGGATGTCGCGGCCGATCGCATCGGTGCCCAGCAGGTGCGTCGCCGTGCCGCCCGCCTGCCAGGCCGGCGGCCGCAGGAAGGCGGTGCTGTCGGTCTGGTTGGGCGCATGCGGCGCCAGCCACGGTGCCAGCAGCGCCACCCCGAGCAGCAGCACGATCACGCCCAGGCCGATCACCGCGCCGCGGTTGGCCGAGAACGAAGCCCAGAACTCGCGCCAGGGTCCTGGCGGCGCGGCGCTCGGTCCGGCAGGAACGGTGGCCGCGGTCATCGCGCCTGGCGGATGCGGGGGTTGATGAAACCGTAGGCGACGTCGACCCCGACGTTGACCAGCATCACGATGACGCCGAGCAGCAGCATGCCGCCCTGCAGCACCGGGTAGTCGCGCCGGCCGATGGCCTCGATCAGCCACTTACCGACGCCGGGCCAGGAGAAGATGGTCTCGGTCAGGATGGCGCCGGTGAACAGCACGCCGACCTGCAGACCGATCACGGTGACCACCGGGATCAGCGCATTGCGCAGCGCATGCACGCCCACCACGCGCAGCGGCGCGAGGCCCTTGGCGCGCGCAGTGCGGATGTAGTCCTCGCCCAGCACTTCGAGCATGGCCGAGCGCGTCATGCGCGCGATCACGGCCAGCGTGTTGGTGCCCAGCACCACCGCCGGCAGGATCAGGTGCTGCAAGGCGGAGACGAAGGCGCCCTTCTCATCCGACAGCAGCGAGTCGATCAGCAGGAAGCCGGTGACGGGCTCGATGAAGTACTGCACCGAGATCCGGCCCGATACCGGCGTCCAGCCCAGCTGCACCGAGAAGAACAGGATCAGCAGCAGGCCCCACCAGAAGATCGGCATCGAATAGCCGGTCAGCGAGGTCGCCATCACGCCGTGGTCGAACAGCGAATTGCGCTTGACCGCCGCCAGGATGCCGGCCGGGATACCGAGCAGCAGCGCGAACAGGATGGCGCACAGCGCCAGCTCGACCGTGGCCGGGAACAGCGCCAGGAACTCGCTCATCACCGGCTCCTGAGTGATCACCGATTTGCCGAGGTCGCCGTGCAGCACCCGGCCGATGTAGATGCCGTACTGCGCGAAGAGCGGCTTGTCGAGCCCGTACTCCTTCAGGAGCGCCGCGTGGCGGACCGGGTCGATGCCGCGCTCGCCGGCCAGCGTCTCGATCGGGTCGCCGGGCACCAGCCGGATCAGGAAGAACGCGAGCAAGGTCATGCCGACGAAGGTCGGCACGAGGAGGCTCGCGCGGGTCAGGATGAATCTGAACATTCATCCCCAATATGCAAGAGCGATGCCGGGTCGGGTCCCCGGCGGAACCCTTACTTCTTGGCGTCGCGCAGCTCGCGGCGCAGGATCTTGCCGACCGGCGTCTTGGGCATGTCGGTGCGGAACTCGATCACCCGCGGCTGCTTGTAGCCGGTCAGGTTGGCGCGGCAGTGCGCCCGCACATCGGCTTCGGTGAGCGCCGGGTCCTTCTTGACGATCACCAGCTTGACGGCCTCGCCGGTCTTCTCGTCGACGATGCCCACGGCCGCGCATTCGAGCACACCCGGCATCTGAGCGACCACGTCCTCGATCTCGTTCGGGTACACGTTGAAACCCGAGACCACGATCATGTCCTTCTTGCGGTCGACGATCTTGAAGTAGCCGCGATCGTCGGCGATCGCGATGTCGCCGGTCTTGAAGTAGCCGTCGGGCGTCATGACCTTGGCGGTCTCGTCGGGCCGCTGCCAGTAGCCGGCCATGACCTGCGGGCCCTTCACCGCGAGCTCGCCCGGCTGGCCCGGCGGCACCTCGTGGCCGTCGTCGTCGAGCAGCTTCACGTCGGTGCTCGGCAACGGCACGCCGATGGTGGCGGTGTAGGCGGTGCTGGTGGTCGGATTGCAGGTGACCGACGGCGAAGTCTCCGAAAGGCCATAGCCCTCGCAAATCGGGCAACCGGTCTTCTCGAGCCAGAGCTTGGCCACGGCGCCCTGCACCGCCATGCCGCCGCCGACCGAGACCTTGAGGTTCTTCCAGTTGACGGTGTCGAAGTCCGGATGGTTCGCGAGGCCGTTGAAGAGCGTATTGACCGCCGGGAAGCTGTGGAAGGTGTGCTTCGACAGCTCCTTCAGCACCGCCGCGAGGTCGCGCGGATTCGGGATCAGGATCAGCTTGCCGCCGGTGCGCATGCTGAGCATCATGTTCACCGTGAACGCGAAGATGTGATAGAGCGGCAAGGCGCAGACGCTGGTCGGCTGCTCGTTGGCCGGCACCTTCAGCATCACGGGCTCGTTCCAGGCCTCGGACTGCAGCACGTTGGCGATCACGTTGCGGTTCAGCAGCACCGCCCCCTTGGAAACGCCGGTGGTACCGCCCGTGTACTGCAGCACCGCGACGTCGTCGGGGCCGAGCGCCGGCGATTGCAGGGTGCGCGATGCACCCTTGTCGAGCGCGTCGTTGAAGCGCACCGCGCCCGGCAGGCTGTAGGCGGGCACCATCTTCTTGACGTTGCGCACCACGTAGTTGACGAGCGCGCCCTTCAGGAAACCCAGCCGGTCGCCCATCGAGGCCAGCACGATGTGCTTGACCTGCGTGGCGCCCAGGCACTGCTGCAGCGTGGTGCCGAAGTTCTCCATCAGCACGATGGCGGTGGAGCCCGAATCCTTCAGCTGGTGCTCCAGCTCGCGCGGCGTGTAGAGCGGATTGACATTGACCACGATCAGCCCGGCGCGCAGCGCCCCGGCCACCGAGATCGGGTACTGCGGGCAGTTCGGCATCATGATCGCGATCCGGTCGCCCTTCACGAGGCCCAGCCCCTGCAGGTAGCAGGCGAAGACGCGGCTCTGCTGGTCCACCTCGGCGTAGCTCACGTCCTTGCCCATGAAGCTGTAGGCCGTGCGGTCGGCGTACTTGGTGAAGCTTTCCTGCATCAACGCCACCAGCGAGGCGTAGCGCGAGGCATCGATGTCGGCGGGTACGCCTTGCGGATAGCTGTCGAGCCAGGGGCGATCAGTCACAGTGAGTCTCCAGAGCGAAATCTTGTTGGGAAATCTGCCGCCATCGTAACTTGACGTTCGGATGCGGCACGGGCCGCGACTTTGCGCGGCCCGTGGTCTTCGTGCGGGCGAGCCGAGCTACTCGATCGCCTTGGCCATGTCCTCGACCACCTTCTTGGCGTCGCCGAAGACCATCATGGTCTTGTCCATGTAGAACAGCTCGTTGTCCAGCCCGGCGTAGCCCGCGGCCATGGAACGCTTGTTCACGATCACCGTCTTGGCCTTGTAGGCCTCCAGGATCGGCATGCCGTAGATCGGCGTGCCCTTTTGCAGCGCCGCCGGGTTCACCACGTCGTTGGCCCCCAGGATGATCGCCACG